>NZ_JAUBVF010000018.1:0-104782 GCF_036705685.1 Microcoleus sp. AT3-A2 | reverse complement strand
TTTTTTTTAATTAACTATTTTTATCGATTTTATCATGATCTTGCCTCTGTCTCACATTTATTTGAAATGACTATAATTCCAACGACCATATCGACACCGACTCTTTGAAGGTAACAAACTACTCCGGCAATGAAACCCGACTCCTCATCGTCCCTCCCGTCGATTGTCGGTGGATTGAGTCTCAAGATAAAGCAGGTAGAGGCGCACTTGTCTACAAATTATTCATGGATGAAATCTCCGATGCTTTGTCAAATTATCGGGTAAATCAAATAGAAGTGGTCAATGTCAAACATCCCGATAACGATTACTCAGAGGAAGATTTCTCCAAGTCAAAATGGAAGGAGCGGAAAGTTACTTTGCAAGTGGGAACGATCGATTTACCTCCCACTCACGAGAAATATTACCGATTTCAAGGCACTCCCATTATCCAGTTGGACGGGAAAAACTTGGGTACATTTTCCCCTGAAAGTCCTAAATTTCCCCCTGGAACCACTTTTGAGGCGACGCTTTCCCCCGACAAAGGCGGCAGGTCAATTATGCTGAAAGTCGATCGCGAATCGATTCGGTTGCCTGAAATTCAATTGCCATCGATCGATTCACCTGAAGTATCTCAAAGTTCTGAGTTGGGGAAAACTGGGCGTAGTGCGATCGCACAAAATGATAGTACGCCCCAATCCCAAAAACTCCCACAAGAACCGGCTTCAAAACCAGAAACAGCAGTGAACGGAAAGCGGGACACCACCAACGCTAAAGCTGACAACTGGCGGCTTTCTCTGCAAGACACCCTCTTTAGCGTCGTTTCGGAAACCTACAAGCAACGGCGGTGCCCACAGACGGCTACGCGATCGCAGCTTCCTTCGGATAGTACCCAACACTTCAAGTTTGGCGACAACCAATGGACGGCTTACGTGCAGCCTAATGGGGATTGCTTTGTCAGAAACGAGTCCAAGCGCACCGTGTTTAAAGCCAACGTTCACACTGGGGACGTTCAAATTCCCCTGACAGAGCAAGCAGCGGCTCGTTTCCAAGAGATGATTGTAGAACGGGAAAAAGCTTTGTCTCAGTCCCGAATTACTTTCACGCCTGCGCCTGAATCGAAACCGAGGGAGTTGGAAATGGTTTAGTCGAGTGCAGGGGGTTGGGGAACTGGGCGCGATATGCCTCCGGCACGAAAAGCGCATCCGCGCCGCGCAAGCGAACGCGATCGCGCAAGCTCCAATGGAAAATTTTCCATTGGCTTTTTTTTGTACGCACAACTAAAAGTATGTTCTGGGTTATACTTAAATTACTTTATTGCCCTCATCCTAAACTAACGCATCGCTTGCTCAAGGAAATGCAGCGGGGGTTGTGGCTAACTCAAAACCAGTTGGCGGACAGCTTGGGCGTAACCTATCTAACGGTAAACCGTTGGGAAAACAGACGTGCCAAGCTGTCACCCCTAGCGACGAAGCAGATTGAAGCAAAGTTGCAGGGTATAGGCCATCAAGGTGCAGATTTGTGGCAGCAGCATATTGGGGAGTAACAGTTAATGGCTTAATGGTTATTTTAGGGGAATCCTAATTTCAAATACAAATAAAGGAAAATTAATCATGTCTATCTCTCTCAATGGCGACGAAATATTGGGTGGAAAATATGATATTAAAGCAAAACTTGGAGAAGGTGGCAGTTGTGTTGTGTATTTAGCTAAAAAGTTAAATTCTACAGAACGCTACGCCATTAAAACCCTTTCTACTGAAGAAGAAGATGCCATTAAACTTTTAGAGAGAGAAACCAAAACCTTAAAGCGTTTAAATCATCCAAATATTGTAAAGTTTATAGAAGAAGGTTATGAAGCTCGTCATAAACTCGTTTATTTAGTATTGGAGTATTTAGAAGGTCAAAATATAAAAGACTATTTTGATAGTGGTATTGACTTAAAAACTCAACTAGATATATTTTTGCAAATTATTGATGGTATTAGTCACGCTCATTCAAAGGATGTTATACATAGAGATATCAAACCAGACAACATTAAAATTGTTGATACAGGTGAGAAACCAGTAGCAAAAATTCTAGATTTTGGTATAGCAATCATTACTACCACTATTCTTACTAATACAATTAGAAGCTACCATACTCCTCTATTTTCATCACCCGAACAAATTTATCTTGAAAGAGTTTCCAGAGATTCTGATATTTACTCTCTGGGAATGACATTTTTGTATCTGCTCTCCTCTCAACAAAGAAGAATGGAGTTTCAAGAAGGAGGAGGTAAGCCTGTACTTTACAATTCGGCTGAGGAGACATTAGGTAATTTTAATGCTTCATCTCTAATCGACATTCTCAAAAAAGCTACAGATAAAGATAGAGATAGAGAAAAACGACCTAAGATTGATGAAATCAGAAAAGCAATTGCTAATTTAAAAGAAGAGTTGTCTGAAAGAATGGTGGTATTATTTAGTATAACACCTAAACTTAAAGAGCAAATATCAAGCAAATATAACCTTCAGCAACAATCGGTCAAAATTAAGAAACACATTGAAGATGAATTCAAAGCAGATTCAGGAGTTTTATATATAAACAAGAGTCCCAAGCAAGACAGGAAAGAAGATAGATTAACTGTTGAAATATTCATAGAATCTTTATCTAATGTTTATTATGGTTTTATTAACTATAACTCTCCTAATGAAATAGTTTTATATAATGCACCTGATTTTACTAATCCTAAAACACAGGAAATCATTATAGAAAAGGGAGTTGCTGTTAAAGTAGATCCAATAGTTAATCTTGGTGATAGTCCCAAAAGAAAAACCGATCTGAGTGAGTTAGTTAATCTAATTTTAGAGAAAGAGCAAGAAGTACAAAATGAAAAGTCAAATAGTCAAGCTCTCAAATTAACTTTTGAGCAATGGCAAGATGTTATTGAACTTGAAAAGAAAATTATTAGCGATAAAAAACAAATTTTTCAATATCAACAAAAATATTATGATAGCGAAAGGCAAATTCTTATTCTAACCTTAAAAGAACCAATATCTCTTGAACAATTTGATCGAGTTACATCGCCACCGTTACCTGTTACAATTTCCGTTAAATCAACCTCCCCAAAACCAAGACATAAAGGGATTGGAGATATTATTAATGGGGAGAAAGGAAGTCAGGGTGAATCAATTGCAAAACTTCATATCAGTATTGGGGACTTTTGCGATCCTGAAGTTTTAGCATCTATACTAGATAAGGGAACAATAGAAACCAATTTCAAAGCTCAAGAGTCTGAGGTAGAGCGCAGACGTAAAGCTTTGAGAGAAATTCGATATGGTGATTCTGAAAATGCCGAATTATCTAAAGTCATAGTTGATCCAACAAATGTTAAACAAATTGAACCTTTATTGATTCGTCGATTTTTCAATGAAAAACTTGATGAATCACAACAACTTGCCGTATGTAAAGCACTTGCAACTGAAGATATTTTTCTCATTCAAGGACCACCAGGGACAGGAAAAACTTCTGTTATTACTGAAATCATTTTGCAAATTCTTGATAAATACCCCAACGATAAAATTTTAATTTCATCTCAATCTAATGTAGCTGTAGATAATGTATTAACCAGATTGTCCCGCGTTGCTAGTAAGGAAATTAAATGTGTAAGAATTGGGCGGGAAGAAAAAATTGAAGAAGATGCTAGACAATTTGAAATAGAAAAAGCTATTTTGAATTGGCAAAAGTTAATTCAGTCTAAATCATTAGCGTATTGGGAAAATTATCAGCAACAAAATGAGCAACTGTTATCAGGTGTGAAAAAGATTGCTAATATAGAACAAATTAAAGAACAAAATCAAGAATTACAAGGTTTAACCAAGAAGCTAACACAAGTAATTGAAAGATTAAATTCTGAATTAGTTATTTCCAAAGATAATTCGGCTTCTCAAGAGTTTTCTGATATTTCATTAGAAATGATCTATGAAAAACTATTGTTAGAGCAGAAAATTTTAGAATCAATTGAAAAATATGTGGCTAAATTTGGGATCGAATATCCTGAGCAAAAACAGCTTAATGATTGGATTAATGAGGAATACAAAGGATTACAAGATATTCTTGGCGACAACCGAGAAAATCATGAAAGATATATCAAGTTGAAAAAATTAAATGAAGATTGGAATGAAAGGCTTAAAAAGAAGCAACAGGATCTAATTTCCTTTTTTATAGAGGGTGTAAATGTAGTTGGGGCAACTTGTTTAGGTGTCGCTAATTTCAAAGATCGTAACTTTGATTGGGTAATTGTCGATGAAGCTGGACGTTCAACTGCTCCTGAAACTTTCGTTCCCATTTCAAAAGGGAAGAAAATTATACTGGTAGGGGATCATAAACAACTTCCACCAATTATAGATCAGGAATTACAAGAAAAAGCCTTGAATGAAAAAGAAATTCAAAAAAAATCTCTTGAAATTAGCTTGTTTGAATATCTTTATGAAAATCTTCCAAAGACTAATAAAATTACTCTTAATCATCAATATAGAATGCACCCTGACATCGGAAATTTAGTCAGTCATTTATTTTATGAAGATCAAGTTTCTAGTCAACGAGTAAATCAAGACGAGAAACAACATCAATTGAAGCAATTTGATAAAAATGTTTATTGGATTTCAACTAGCGATGTTCCAATAAAAGAGTCTCAAGAGAGGGAAAATAACAAAAGTCGTAGTAATCCCTATGAAGCAAAAGTGATTAAAGCCGTTCTTTTAAAAATTCAACAGGATTGTGAAGATCATGATTTGTCTAAAGAAGTGGGTGTTATTGCGGCTTATCGTTCGCAAATTGGCATTTTAGAATCGTCTATTGCTCCTAATAATAAACAACTCTGGAAAAATCTTCATATCTCTATCCACACAGTTGATGCTTTTCAAGGGGGTGAATGTGATATTATTATCTATGATTTAGTTAGAAATAACCCTGAGAAAAAACTGGGTTTTACTGCCGATGATAGACGGCTTAATGTCGCTTTATCTCGTACTAGACAGTTACTTATTATCGTTGGTAATGATAACATGGCTTATGAGGGACGAACTCCGAATGGAATCCCTAATCCTTTTAAGCCATTAATAGAATATATCGATGAAAAAAGTGCTTTCTGTTCTCGAATCACTTCTGGAAAATTTCTGTAAATTTTAGGAGATTTAATTATGAACACTCAAGTTAAAGATGAAGATTTTGAAAATAAGATTCGTAAATATCATTCACTGCCAGAAGCCCTAGTTATTGACTGTCAACCAATTGGATATCCTTTTCATGTGCTAAATGTTGATTTAACTTACTTGGCCGATAGACAGCTACAACTCGCTGAAGAATTTGTTATGAAGTGTATTAGCCAGGAATTAAATAACCAAAGAGAAATAGCTTTTTTCTTAGGAATGGATGAAAATTTGATAGAGAAAGTTTTATCAGAATTACTATCTAAAGATTTAATCAAAAGAGAAGATTTTTTCAAGCTAACAGAGTTAGGTTTAGATGGTTTAGAAAAGCAAACGATATTAGCTCCCATATCAGAAACAAAAACTTTTTATATCGATGCTTTAAATGGTAAATTGAGAGAGATGAGAGAGAAATCCCTCTTAAAATCCTTTGATTCAAAAAATAATAATTTTGGCTTAAACAAGATTATAAAAAAGCCCAGAAAAGGTCATATCGAAGATATAGTTGACTATTATGAACAGATTGAAAAATTATTGCAAAATTTTAATAGCTCTAATCGTATTGAGTTGATTCAGGTGAACAATATAGAAAAAGTCTATACTCAATGGCATGAACTTTTCTTGGTTTTGTATCAAAGAAATCCTGATGATAAAGAAATTGAATATGAAATTTTTTCGAGAGGCAATATTCAAGTTGAATATAGAACAACTATAGAACAACTATATGCAGGGGGTAACAAGATACTCGATCCAATTTTTAAAGAAATTGAACAAGATAAATTGAGCCATGATAACTTAGCAGAAGGAAAATTTTTGAGTCCTATTAATGATGAACATATAAAAGCTGTAGAAAAGCTTAGTGTGAAACTTCATTCTCTTGATGATGATGCTGACTCTTTTACTGACTCGAAAAATCAATCAATTAAAAAAGAAGAACGTAGAAAGCTAAAACAACAACTTGACCAACTTAAAACACAAAGCAAAATCTCAGAAATTATTCATACCTATGAACATCGCAACTATTTATTTAAGGCTTTAAAAGAAGCCCAACAAAGACTAATGATTGTTTCGCCTTGGATTACAGGATATGTTGTAGATCAAAATTTTATTGAGATGTTGAAAGAAACTTTAAAGAGAAAAATACAGGTGTATATTTTTTATGGAATCAAAAGCTCAAGCCAACAAAATAATCCTATATCAATTCAAAGATTAGAAGAATTATCTACTCAGTACAAGAATTTAAGATTTGAAAAAGTTAAAAATACTCATCGTAAAATTTTAGTTTGTGATGCTGAGTTTGGGATAGTTACCAGCTTTAATTTTTTGTCATTTAGAGCAGATCCTAATTTAACATATAGAGATGAGTTAGGCGTTATTATTAGAGATTCAGCAACTATTGAGGATTTATTTAACAGTGGAATTAATTTGACGGAATTAATTTGACACAAAACAAAATTTACTAACGAAAATTTATGGCGTATTGAGATAAAATTAGAAGATATTTAGACTCACTAGAAGCTTTCCTAAAAGAAACCGAACATCAGGGAGCGATCGCTATCTTAATCCGCTCTGTTGCCTCACTAATTCCCGATAGTTAGTGAAAGCCACAAAAAGCTTTATATTTTTACCCTTCTATTTCCTCTTATTCCCTCTTATTTCCTAATATCTCCTACTTGTCCCTAAAAAATCCTAATATTTCCTCCAATTTTTACAAATTTTAATTAAGTTAAATTAACTATCGCTGCTTTTTAACAGATTTTTTGTACTCCGACACCTCTTGAATCCTCCTAATTAGTGCGCTAGTCGCATAGCAAGCCATGTCAAATAGACGTAAGAGGGGGGTAAAAACGAGTAAATCGCCCAAATCGTCCACTTGTCAGAATTTGTGCAAAGGGCAACGACATATATTCGCTTTAACAGAAGTGGCTGACGAATACCTCTCCTCTGGCTACCGCCAGCAAGCAAGGCGATCACTTACCCTTAAAATCGACCAAATGCCACAAAAACACTACGCGCCGACTGAAATCGCGCATCCAACCAATGCTACCGCCCCTGAACCGACTGCGATCGCCCTGCCTGACTATTGGGTGCAACCCGATTTCAAATTTGGGGATACGGTGAAAACCAACGACGAATCTTATATCGTTATGGGCCTAGTAATGGACACAGACTTGGACCTTTGGAAATACCTGTGTCGCAGCCGCGATAACACAGAGCGATTCTTCTGGGAATATCAGCTCAGACTTGCTTGAACTACCAGCACGAAATATTAAGACTGTGTTGAGCGACGGCGATCGCAAACTAAGAGCCGTCCTCAACAACAAAGCACGATTGGCTGTAAACCATGCTCAACAATGATGCAATTTACAGGCTTAAAACATCACAGTCAAAAGCTACAAGCAATCCAGACAGCAGTATCCACCCTCGAATCGGCCATCTGGATGATAAAAAATACTCTAGTAGCTTCTCACTAATGCGACCTGTGACCGAACAAAACATAAACCGAAAGAAACAGCCTCATCTCCCACATAATTGCTGACAATTGAATTAATGAAAGCAATGGATAAATCACCGCTCAAACCTTGCCATCAAGGTTCAGGAAATTGTAGCGAACATCGGTTGCTCAGCATTAAATTAACTTAATGCCAACAACTGCTCTGACCTAATCCCTTGCTGTTCAACTTAGCCTTAATAAACCATTAGTTAGCCCTAGAGAATTGATGTGCTTACAACTGCCACTCTCCCCAAAAACCAACTTTCCAAACCGACTGGAAAAACTGAAGTCGTCCGAGTGCGTCTAACCACCTTTGAAAAGGCAGATTTAGTGAAACGTGCCGCAGAAGCAGGTGAAAAAAGCCTGTCTGACTACTTGCGTAAACGCGCTTTTAGCCTTGACCGCACAGTCCCCGCTATCAATGAAGGAACTTGTGCCCAACTGCGAAAAATGAGCACGCACATTTGCCAAATGACCAAGGGTGTAGAGACAGCAGTAAAAGCAGGACAGTTACCCAAACAAAACCTAGAAGTTCTGCAAGAATTCAGCAGAATGCTAGGCGAGTATCACCAAGAACTAAGAGGGAAAGTCAGAAAAGAACTTTTGAGCGAAACCGGCGAACAAATACCCAATCAAACAATCGCGCAACTAGCCAATAGTCCTGTTTGACAATCTAAAGCACTGCTGAAAGTTCAATATCGAACCTAACAATCGCATCTAATTTCCTCGTAGGAGGTGAGAAAAGATGGCTGCAAAACTCTCAACTAAGCCCAACTCCAAAAGACAATTTTCTGCCCCAAAGCGTACTTGGTCTGTCCTAACAGCCACAGATCCAAAACACGTCAAAAAACTGGAACACATTCAGGAAACCCTTGATGCTGCCATAGAAACAATCCAAGAAGAAGGTGGCATTGAGGACTGGGAAGATTTCAAAAACTTCGTTGAATCCTTCAACAAACGACCCGACAGAATCAATGAATCTGGCAATCACAAAGCTAGTGTCAGCATGGATTTAGTTACTGAAGGAAAAGGAAGTGAGGTGTCTGGCTTTGTTTTCTATTTAACTAAAGACCCCAGCCAGAGAACCAGCGGTGTCTATTTAGTTAAAAATTTGAAACAAGCTGACGTTGAAACCAAAGACAATAACAATTACTATACTCCATCCCAAATTATGGACTTAATCAGGCTGGAGGCCAGTGATGAATTAGAGGAAGACAGCATTTCCGAAGAATTTGATGAAGAACTAGATGATGAATTGGAGGATGATTTAAGCGATCTAGAAGAAGATGCAGACCTTCCCAGCCACAATACGCAAACTCGCAAGTCATCGCAGTCCAAACGGCAGCTAGGAAAGTCAGTAGCTTCTAAAAATGCTACCAGCAGAACGCAAAAAAAGGAGGAAGAAGATAATATTGAAGAACTACTTTCTGATGATGAGGATGCTCCTATCCCCAATGGTGTATTGGGCAAGATAGCTAAAAATCGCAGCGTTCTAAATCAGAATGATAACGGACAAATCAAGCAAAAAGTGGCTGAACAGCCCGAAGCAAAATATCCCTTACTCGACACCCTTGAAACTGTTTTAAAAGAAACCGAACGCCAAGGTGCAAGTGTCGCTTCTATGGGAAGCGAAATTAACGGATTAACCGTAAGTGGCTTAACCGTTCAAACTGCCTCTTTAATGGGTCTACTTGGAGCAAAGAGTATTGGGGAGCTAATTGATTACATCGAACAAGCGAGGGAAAAGGAACAGGCAGAAAAACTCGAAAAAATTCTCGAACAAATTGACTCATTAAACGATCGCGCCGACCGAGTTGCGACTCGTGCTAAACACGCTGATGTCATTTCCGGCATAGAGGCGATAGATACACGCACTGAAAAACTTGCTGAACGGGCTAAGCAGGTATTAGAACCGCCTGCTGCAACTGAACCAGAGGAATTGGAAACGAGCCAGCCTCAGAGAAGCAATCGCGACATTGAAGCCAAGGTCACCGAGGGAATTAAAATCAGCAATCCCGAAACCAAGGCAGCTAAAATTGGCGAAAAGATTGGCGATCTAGAGAGCAAGCTCAACCCAAAATCCCAGAAATCTAGGCCTTTACAGCTCGATAAAGATACCAGCATCAGCGAACAGTTAGACCAAATTCAAGACTATCTAGGCAACCTCTCAAAGAGGTTGGATCGCCTTGAAAGTATCGTTGACAAACTGGAACATAAAATGACCGTTCAGATGCCTGTTGAATCAGAATTTAATCCTAATTCACAAGGGCCAGAAACTCGTCAAAAAGTTCAGCCCACAGTTACTGCACCTAACAGTATCGACAAGGAGGAAGGCGAACCAGAGGATCTTCTTAGCAAAATGGTAGCTCAAACAAAAGTACAGCAGCAGCGAGAAACTGTAGCAGATTGCTTAGTCAATTATGCTTTCGCTACGGGGCAGTCTCCCCAATCGGGTATTGCTTTTGATGGTGGCGGCAGCTTGAATGTAACTGCTGAAAACAACGAAGTAAAAGTTGCCGTCAAAGGCAGCGATAATACCGAAATTTTTGCCGGAACCAAGAATGGCGAACGCTGGAAATTTGAGCCGGATCGGGACAAGCTAACTCCAGAAGAAAGAGAAGCCATTTTCAAATTGCCTCAGTCGGAAGAAGAATACAACAAGCTAGCAACTGCCCAGGCTTTAGTTGAAAAGTTTCAGGACACCTTCCCCAAACGCTTTAGCGGGGAAAAAGATCCAGTGTTTCCTTGGAAAGAATCGCGTCGCGAAGACGGCACGACCGGGGCAGTCAAATACGAATTTGAAATCCTGGATCTGCCGGACGGGTCAAAACAACTGATAGGAACTGACCCCCGCCAAGGTGACGCACAAGTGTTCGATGCCGTTCTGGTCAAAGGAAAGCCACCAGACGTTCGGCAGTGCCACATTGCTGTTGAAGAAATGGAGGCTGTAGTCGGCTCGCCAGAGAAACAAAAAACTCAATTTAGAGATTCTCAAGCATCTAAAAACTACAACTATACCTCGCCAGAACGCAAAGAACAATCGCAAGAAGACAGCAACGAATTGCAAGCTTAAACTACTTTGAGGAGAAATCCAATGCAAAACGATTACTTGAACGACAACTACCGCTCTCATGCCGATCGCACCAGCGTTGCTAACCAAAGCATTATCCACAAACGCCGCAGCCATTTTAGCAAATTCATGCGTAAATTCAAACTCAATAACGCCGATTTAGCCTTCATTGCAATTTGCCTAATTGCAGCCATTTATCTAACTCTTGTCCAGCCCTTATTTGTCAGCGTATTTAGCTGTGCATCTCTGGTGTTCTTCGGACTATGGCAAATTACCCGCAGCGTTCCCATCCTCGAAAAACTGCTGGGCAGCAAAATTCGCTTCTGGCATTTAGCTGTCGCTGTCATAACAGTAACAATGTTCCTGAATAACTTTCAGACCCCAGCCCAAGCCGTTTTTCTAAGCGGTCTCCAAGCATTTATGACCAATCTAGCAACCGAAGCTGGAGCAGCCGGAGGAGGAACAGCCATTGACGAATCAACAATCGCTTTAATTTTCAATGCCATTCGAGGCATATTTCTCTTGCTAGTAGCCGCAGCAGCTTTATTCGCTTACAACCAAGCGCAGCAAGGCAACGATTGGCGGCCAATTGTCACCCAAATTGCCCTCGCCTTCGGCATTGTAATTGCCATAGACGTAGTAACGTTCTTATTCGTCGGCGACGGCAGCGGTACTACAGCCGGCTTGGTTCCCAACCTGCCACCGCTGGGAGTAATTACAACTTTGACCTTTTAGAACTAAAAAAAAGGAGTCACCAATGGCTTTACGAGATCCAGAAAAAGACTTTATCAGAGTCAATAAAATCCTGGGCAAACAAGCAAGTATCGGGTTCATCCCTGCCAATCAAATTCTACCTTGGTGCTTCTTAACCGCCATTGCCTACACCTTAACAATGGGTCTATTTAGCCTGGGATTGGGTTGGTTCTTCACTGTCTCGCTTTGGCTGATTGTAAGCTGGTGGCTCCTCACAGGAAATCAACCCCACCTCTTTACTGACAAATTCCGCAAGCCCCCCGGAGATGAGTGGTGTAGCGGCGACAGCTTCTATATTTCTCCCATCTCTTCCCTGCGCCCTCCTAGCATCCAAGGCAAACCTTACGATTCGCAAATCCGAATCAAATTGAAGCCCAAAATTGTACCCAATCAATATGGTGGAAGGAGCAAATTTATGCCTTTCCAAAATGAAATTAACCTCTGCTGTTTGGTGGAAATTGAAAAAGATGGCAGACAAGTGTCTGGGATGCTCCTCAATAACGGGACTAGCTACCAACTGGTATTTGGATTCCGCCTCCGAGGGCTTCACAACCTACTGTTTAGGAACGAAGTGTCGGCATTTGCAGCTTCTCTTGAAGAAGGAATGAAAGACATCCCACCCAGTGAAAAAATCACTTTCTGCACCGGTTGTTACAGCAGTGATGCTGCGAGGCAAAAAGAGTTAGAGCAATTGGCTGACACCGCTGAACTCCAACCCGTATCTGTACTGCTCCGAAACGAACAGTACCGCCTCCGCCAACAAACTAATCAAGGCACTAGACAAGTATGGGAGCAAATTGCTTTCTGTACTTGGACAGCCGATAACGAAGGCGAAACCATCTCCAGGGATTTCATTGGTAAAGCCATTGATGGAGTCAAAAAATTGTGCGATTCCATTGTGGAAACCATTGCAGGCAACACCAGAATTTACAGAGAGCAATTTTACACCAAGCTGCTCCTCAACTCTTTTGAACAAGGATTCCTCCGCTGGGAAATTCTCCTGAACACCAAAATGGGGCTAGAAATTAGTCCTATGAATTCCTCAGAACTTTGGGAGTGGCTGTGGCTGCGATTTAACAGCAGTAAACCACCGCAAATCCCTCAAATTGTTAAACTTGAAGAAACCCATTCTGGCTATCAACTCAGCGAAATTAAGACAACTGACAAACACATTTGTACAGTTTTAATTGAAGGAACGAATGGCATATCCTCCTGCCCCGAACACCGCAAGACCAACAATCGCGTCTATCTCACCGGAAAGGGAAAAGAATGCGCTGTCCTGACAATGTATGACGCGCCCGCAGGCTGGATTAATACCCGCCAGCAATTGAAATGGATTTGGGAGGTGATGTCCTCAAGCTACGTCCGCGATACAGAAGCTTGGATAGAAATTAGCGCCGGAAATTCTCTCGTAATTAATGATAACTTAGCCCGACAAGCTAAAGGAGCAAAAGCCGCTAGTAGCAGAGCTATAACTAAAGGGCAAGGGCGCGATATTGGCGCTGAAATTAAACAGGAGGAATCTTTCGATGCCCAGCGAAGGCTTTACCAAGGAGCCGTACCCCTAAATGCAGCCGTTGCCTTTTTAGTGTACAGAAATACTGCCGAAGAATTGAGCCAAGCCTGCAACGTACTCTCTAATAGTTTTGGAACTGCGAAAGTCATCCGCGAGCGGAACGTTGCCTGGGATATTTGGCTGCAATGCCTGCCCGTTACTTGGAAATGGTTGCTGCATAGCGGTTCATTTTTGAGCGAGCGGCGTCTCACTCTCGACACTGAAACTGCCGCTGGAATTCTGCCGCTAACAGTTCCCCGCGATTTGGATAAAAAAGGAGTTGAATTTATTACCCATCGAGGCGGAAAGCCAATTTTTATTGACTTGTTCTACAGCCAAATTAGCCGCGCTTTAATTACTGGCGAATCTGGTTCAGGCAAGAGCGTTTTGGGGTGGCGTTTTGCCATTGAAGCTCTGGCGAATAATATCCCTGTTGTCGGGATGGACATCAGCAGCGGGGGTAACAGTACCTTCAAAACCGCGATCGAACTTTTGGGCGACCAAGGCGCATATTACGACATCAGCCAAGGGTCTAGCAATTTAGTAGAACCGCCAGACCTCCGCAAGTTCGACAAAGCTGAAAGAGAGCGACGGATGGAATCTTGGAAAGAATTTATCCGCAAAGCTGTGGTGGCGATCGCAATGGGCAAAATTCACAACCCCCACTTAGCCCAGCGGGTCGATTCGATTATCCTGCGAATTCTCGATATGTACCTTAGAGATCCAGAAATCATCGCTCGGTACAACAAAGCATTTGAAAAAGGTTGGCAATCTCCCGAATGGCAGCAAATACCAACTCTCCAAGACTTACTGAGGTTTTGTAGCAAAGAAAGGCTCAATCTTAAGTCTTTTGAGGAGTTAGACAGACTAGCCATCAATCAAATCCTCAGCCAAGGAAATGCTTTGCTAACATCCCGCTTAGGAAAAGCGATCGGTCAGCCCAGCACATTTTCCCCAGAGCCGGCTGTTAAATTCTTCGCCCTATCGGGACTCTCTAACGAACAAGATGCCTATTTAATGGCAATTAACGCCCATGCTGCTTGCATCCGCAACGCTCTTTCTCACCCCAAAAGCTTATTTATTGGAGATGAATTGAGCGTCCTACTCAAAAAAGATGGTTTTGCATCAGTTGTCGGCGAACTTTGCGCCACTGGCAGAAAAGATGGCATAGCTGTCTTGCTATTAAGCCAAGATTTTGATGCTATCTGCGAATGTTCCGCAGGAGCACAAATTCTGCAAAATATGGTCTACCGAATTACCGGAAGAATAACCAATTCTGGGGTGGCAGCCGCTCACAAATATTTAGGGTACGACCCGCAAATTATTAGTTCCAATGCCACAGAATCTTTTCTACCTAGAGCTGCTGACCTCTACTCGTGCTGGCTAATTGAGAAAGGAGGAAGATTTTGGCGATCGCGATTCTACCCCGGAGAGATGATGTTGGCATCAGTTGCTAACAATCAAAATGAAAAAGAAGCCCGAGATCGCATCATGGCTCAATATCCTCCTACTCTCAAAGGGCAGCTTCAAGGGCTAAAGCATTTCACCCAAGAATACATTGCAGCGGTGAAAGAAGGAAAAGGCTTCGACCGCATTGGTCAAAATTTAGAAATTGCCACCCTAGCTGCCAATCCTCAGCCAAAAGTAGCATCCGACGTTCGCAGTAACAAGTCTCAACTTTTTGCAAAAATCCCCAAATAACTGCCATGAAATATCAACTTCAATTAATGCAGCAACCTGCTACAAAACTAGCAGCAGTTTCCCTGTTAGCCAGTTGGGAATTAATCGTTCAAGTCAGGCCAAGTTTAGCTCAAACAACTCCTCCTTTCGTACCCGGTACACAAGAAACGACTGTAAAAACTCCAGCCCCAAGCGTTTTCGTACCCGGTACACAAGAAGCGACTGTGAAATCTCCAGCCCAAAACATTTTCCTGCCAAGTACACAAGAAGCGGCTGTGAAAGCTCCAGCCCCAACTGCGGGAAGTTTCTTAGCACCCATTCAAGATGTTTTCAAACAAGTCAACGATTTTATCGGCGACATCCAAGGGTTCGTGCAAAACGAGCTATTTGGCTCCTTAAACGAACTCCTTTCCTCTTCTCTCGGAGCTATCCAAATTCCTGATTTGAGCCAAGTCAGCAGCCAAATTATTAAAGCTCCAACATCCCAGACAGAAGGAACAAAACTATCAGATTTACTCGAAACTAAATCGAGCAAATTAGACGGCAAAGGTTCATATAACATCATGTCTGACTTAGACGCTCAAGCTCAGCGCAGCGCCGCTATCGGCATAGCTGACGGAGCAACCCTCAGCAAAGAAGCTCAAACCAACAGCTTCCAAGTGTTAGAAGCCACTCGCCAAGATACCGAACAAAACGTCCAATTGGGCGAAGAATCGCAGAGCCTCGACGTTACTCAACAAATTCTCCAAAACCTATCCCAACAGACCGCATTGAGCGCACAAGTCCAGATGCGAAATTTACAGGAAGCTCAGCAAGCTCGCACAGATCGAGCCATTAATAACGTGCTGCTATCGCAAGCTGCTAAGGAAATATCCGCGCTCAATACGGGAGAGCGCCGAGGCAGCACTGCGTCTGGAAACCAAGCCAGCTATCAGGCGGGAATGCTGATGCTCCCCGGCGGCGGCTACTTGGGAAAACCGAATGACAGCAGCACAACCCCGATTTCAACTAACAGGTTTGTCGCTCCCAATTAATGCTCCGAGCCGTTAAATTGAATCCGCGATTATCTGCCTAGTTTAGGTACAGACTGACAGTTTTGTCGAATACAAAGTTGAAGTTTTTTCCGAGGAAAAATGAAAGAATTTATAGCACAAATTACACCCCCAACGAGTGGTGCAGAAGGGTCATCCTTAGACATCGTTAGCGAGTCAATTAACCTGGCTAAGACTACCTCAGAATCTTGGGACAAAGTTTGGATTAGCACGATTGACCCAATCGCTTCTGGGCTATGGGTCGGTCTAGTATCCCTCGGCATCACCCTAGCAGCCATCAGCATCCTGTTCTTAACTCTAAGCAGCGGGAAAGACATTATCGAAAAGCAGTCATGGTCAGAACTGGCAGCACTGTTCGTCTGGCCGCTCGTCATCATGCTGTTCCTCGGCGCTAACGGCAAATTGCTAGCCAATACCGTCATTTTTACTAGAAGTTTTGCCTACAGACAAGTCCAAAGTGTCCTAGAAGCGCAACTAGGAGAAATGACATTTAGGGACGCGATCGCCAACGTCACTATCAGTAACATCGGTCGCCAACAACTAGAAAATCTCTACGGTGAATGCCGAAATAAAGTCGGACAAGAACTGGTAACCTGCTGGAATTCCAAGCAAGAAGCTGCTCAGAAAATCGTTAGCGAAGCTGAAAGGCAAGCCGCCGGTTCTGCCCCTCTGCAAGCGCTGCGGGCTTTTGGTGAAACCCTCTGGAATAATAGCTTGCTCGGTGCTGCTCAAGATGCCACAACTTTTATAACTGACCCCGGTTCAGTGTTTCGAGAAAAAGCAATACCAATCATCCGATTCATTCTTTATAGCATCCAGTGGGCGTTTGTCAACATCCTTGAAGCAGCGCTTTTACTAACAGCATTCTTTTCGCCGATCGCGATGGGGCTGTCGCTACTTCCCTTGCAGGGCAGGCCCATTTGGGCTTGGGCAACTGGATTTCTGAGCTTATTTGGTGTCCAACTTGGATACAACATCGTTGTCGGGCTAGCAGCCACCGTGCTAGTCAATTCTGGAGCCGAATTAGCCAGCGATGTCGCCTTCCTCTTTTTCATCAGCATTTTCGCACCCGGCTTAGCCCTATTAATCGCCGGCGGCGGCGGAATTGCCCTATACAACGGCATTGCTAGCAATGCTAAACAACTCGTCGATGTTTTGAGCAATGCCATAGGAGCAGCCGCTAATTTGGCGATGAACAAAGGATTTAAGTAATGTCACTAATTACCAAAAGATTTTATGAAGCTACAAAGATTTTCACAAACTGCATTGTTGCCAGAAGCTAAAAATCTACTGGCATTGTGCTTCCTCATCCTAACTGGAGTAAATATCCTCGCCCTAATTCTGCACCTCTTCGTCGCGTACCGAATCAACTCGGTAGCTGCTATGAAGACAACGCAAGTCCAGCTAATCAACGGTCAAACTTACTACGTAGCAGAACGAGATCGGTTTTTTCGGTATCCCTCAGTCATCCAAAATTTTGTCAAAATTTGGGCCGAGTTAACCTTCAACTGGGACAATAAAATACCAGGAACTAACGATACAGATTCAGGGATTAAAGTCAATTCCAAACGAGTTCCTACCAGCACTTATTTTGCTTCGTTACTCCTAGAACCCAATTTTGGCAAAGCTTCTCTCCCTGACATCGCTGAACTCGTCCCCAATAAAGTTTTTACGGGTCAATTGCGAGCAACTGTCATCATTTCTTTTTTATCTGAACCCAGAGAAGTCCGTCCCGGCGAATGGGAAATTGACATGATTGCCACCCGGTTGCTTGTAGATCGCACGTCAGGAATCGATCAAAGAATTCCTTTCAATCGCACTTTCCGAATCAAAGCAGTAGAAATCCAAACCCCGCCGCTAGGTAGTCAAGCCTCAGCTTTTGAACAGAAAGTTTATGAGCTTCGCTCGGCCGGCTTAGAAATCAACAAAATTACCGAATTCCAACCCAAATAATAGGATAACAATCGAAATAATAGGAGATAAAAACATGAGTGAAAAAGAACTTCAAAATGGACACGAATTTGATGGCGAACCCGATGAAATTGAAGAAGTTTCCTACAATACGCCACCTAACAGCACAACTAGCCATCCTTTTAATGGCAACAATTCCTCTAATGAAGCCAATAACTTTTCCCACAGTTTTAATGGCAACAACTCCTCTAATGAAGCCAATAACTTTTCCCACAGTTCTAACAGTTTTCAGGCAGCTAACGCTCCTGATGGCGCTGGCAGCAATGGTAAAAAGACGTTCGGCTTGCGCTCAGTTGAGCCGTTGAGCCGTGAGGAGGAAAGAGAATTAGCTGGACATGACGGAGAAACCGATGAATTATTGACCTCTGAACACAGAATTAAACAGGACAACGAAGGAGCAGAAACTCATCCTGTTTCTGAGAAGCCCGAAGTTCGGACGTTTTCAGTATTAATGGGTACTGGCGCAGTTCTCGGAATCTTGGGATTCTTTTGGTTTGTCTTCTTTGCTCCTAAACCCGTCCGCCAACAGGCAAAAACGACGAACCCTAAACCTGTTCAAGTTTCTGAAGACGAGTCAGGAGAACTAAAAAGCCGACTGGCATTTCAAGATCAGCAGCGGACGCTAGAAGTTCAGCCACCTGAACCTAAAAATCGATCGACCCCTGCTCCCAAACCGACACCTGCACCAAAACCTGCACCAGCCGCTAGAAGGTCTCAAACCCCGAGGCCGGTTCAAAACTTTAATCCGCCACCACCAAGGACGGTACAAACCATTCCGCCTCCACAGCCGCCCGTACTGCGCCCTGCACCGCGCCCTGCACTGCCGCCTGCACCGCCCCCGCCTCGCCGGAGTCCGACGCCATTACCGCGCCCTGTGCCGCCGCCCGCACCGCTGGCACTTCGACCTGCGCCACCACCCCCGTCGCCCTCACCAGAAAAAGTAGATCCTTACGAGCGCTGGGCGCAATTAGCTTCTCTGGGGCAAAGCAGAGGTCAAGCAGTTAAAGAGCTAAATACTGAAGGTATTTCTGCCAGTTCCGCAACTTTTCCTAGCGCAATCGCGCCGGGGATGACAGTGGCAAACTACCCTGCCGTGCCGCCAGCAATGCCAGTACCGGCACCGCCCCCCAGTGCAGTAGCAATTGCGCCTACAGCAGCACAGGCACCGCCCCCCAGTGCAGTAGCAATTGCACCGGTACCATTGCCCCAACAGCAGCCGGTGCCGTCGATTTCTCAAAACCCGCAGCCAGTGCTAGTCAGTTCGCCAAAAAGCCCACAATCGGCTGCACCAATGCAAGAGATACCCGCGATCGCAATTGGAGATCCTGGCTCGGCTGTAAACGCCAAGGTCATGAGCCCTGGAGAAGCTGGAATTCTCAACCGCACGGCCGCCGGCGAAAACACTGAAAGCAGCACAGCAATGAGAGAGATAGCCATCGGGTCATCTGCTCAAGCCAAGGTAATCGTGCCGATGATTTGGGACGAAGCAGGCCAAAGCCCAACAGCCGGAAGGTTTGCCGTCCAATTGACCGAGGACGTGATAGCAACTGACGGGGCGATCGCCTTACCATCTGGCACCGTCTTAATCACTCAAGTAGAAAATGTCACGCGCGGAAATCGGCTGGTTTCTCAAAGCGTGGTGGCGCTTGTTTACCCCGATTCTGCTGGCCGCATCCAACAAGTACCCATTCCTCCGGGAAACTTGATCGTTCGCGGAACCGATAACCAACCTCTCATTGCCGACAGTTTATTTGACAGAGGTTCTGAAATAGCCAAGGCTGATATTTTAGTGGGAATTCTCGGCAGCTTGGGGCGGGTAGGAGAAATAATTAATCGACCCGCCCAAGAGACTTTCAGCCAGCAGAGCGGCTTTTTTGGAAGTACGGCTGTTAAAACAACAACCTCGCCTGAACCCAACATTTTAGCAGCCGCTTTAGAGGGATTCTTTACACCTACTGCCCAACGGCTGCGAGAAAGATCGGATCGCGACGCGCAAGAACTTTTGAAGCGCAGCAACGTGGCGATCGTACCAGAAGGAACTCAAGTTTCGGTATTTGTCAATGCGTTTGTCACAGTGCAGAGATAACGGAGTTGACATCCTCCCCGCCCTAAAGGAACGGAGATTCCAAAAATCACTTCTTGGGCTTCCTCTTTCCACGACTCGGCTTACTCAGATGGGGCTTTATACAAAAATCTTGGAGGTAATATAACCGTGAAAAAACTAACTCGAAAAATTCGTCTGGCTTTACTTTCTCCTGCCTTAATAATTGCCACTGCATTCAGCAATGTCAATATTGGGCAAGCTCAAACATCGGCGCTAAAAATTGTAGGAAGAGATGCAGCAACAAATACAACTACCAACCTTCAAGTATGGTCTGGCCGTTCCAGCGTTATTGACTTTAGCCAGACTGGTGAAGTCATTATGTACATCCGGTTGGCAGATCCGTCCAGGGCTGTCTTTAACACTGATGCTGAATTAAAAACTAACCAAGCTAGAACCATATTTGTCCAACCGATTCAACCCTTACAATTTCCTGGCGCTACAACAGCAAACATTACTAACCTGTTCGTTAAAACTCGCTCTCCTGAAGGAATTGAACGCCTTTATACCTTTAATGTCGTTCACCGGGACGGGCAACCTACTAATAATGGCATTGCCATCTCTACGGTAGTGCCTGGGCAAGAGCCAAGCGTAACTTTAGCAGACAATCGAACGGCGGCGCTCAGCGACATCGAACGGGGATTAGACATTGCCATCCGAAGAGGTTACACGCCTCCCAATGACTCCGTTGTCTTCAAAGTTCGAGAGTTCATCGCTCTAGCTCGAAATGGCACAGCTATTGCTAAAGCTGCTGAGAAAAGTAATCTATCAATGTCTGTTGTTATTTCACTAGGGCAGCTAGGGTTGAGTCGCGAACCTTTGTATGAAATTCCAAAAACGCCATCTCCTTCGCTCCCTCCTTTAACTCGAACTCCAGGAAATTAAATCCGTTTGCTCAACCAGAAATTTCAACTTCGTATCAAGCAACAGTCCGGACAGTTTTTAGCTCACAGCCTGAAATCCTTGCTGGTATGCTCAACTCATCAATAAAGGGTTTCCTTATCAAAAACCTGCTAATTTTGTCACTTCAGGAGTTGTAGGACTTGACCTAAATATTTCCAATAATCTACATCGTTGGGTTGAGCTCCTACAATCAACCTACTGTTGCTACTGTTGCATGATTTTGAAGAACTGGTAGGTTATTTCTGCCTTGCTAGAGTAGAAACTTGGTTATTTTACTCTAAGTTTGACCTCAGTTCTTACTTTCCCATCTCAAATTTATCGGTCATTTTTTAGGAACTATTTCATTGAAGCTATAGCTATAGATAGGGGTTCAGCCACTTGTAAGTCTTCAATCAGATTATCAACCCACCCCTGATAAGAGATGTATGGCACCTTAAAAACAGGTCTTAACTCTTCCCAATCCTCCACTTGAAAAAGATAGGGCGCTAACTGTTCTAAGTAGGAACGACCGAACTGAAATTCCATGTTGAGATTCCGAATCTTCGACAGTAATTTCTCTGAAATGGAAAGTTTTTCAAAGATATCTAATTCTGAAATACCCTTAACTGCCATGCTGTCTATTAACAAGACATAAAGCCTTTTGCGGGATGTTATATCCGGTAATAAATCAGCTTTAATACGCTGTAAAAATAAGTCGCGCTTCTGAATTTGTTCGGCAGTTAGCGTGGCATTGAAATATTGAATAAATGGATATTTTTCTCTTGTTAAGATACTTTCCGATACTTCTGCTGTCGTGCTTTTTTTTTACGAGCGATCGCCTCATAGGGATCTTCATCCCCTTCCGCATATTGCATCAACTCTGTCATAGACCAACCGATCGCATAGGCAAACTGGACTAACTTTTGCAATCTGGGATCGGCTTTGCCCTCGCTCCAGTTCACCAGGGTGTTGAATGAAACTCCTGTAATCCTTCCTAGTTCCCTAGAACTACCAACGCGCTCATCCTCCACCAACGCCTCTATTAACTGACCGAGACGTTTCTGGATTCCACTATCGAGCGCTAAATTTTCCTCTACTTTCGTTGACATTCCTGTTTTCTAATAGCTAAGGAGTTGCCGCAGGCATAATTGTATCGCCTGTATTATACCAGAATAACTCGTTTTACAGTCAATAGTATGATTCGCCTAACTTAATCTAAGCTCCAATCGCTAGCCTTAGACGGGATAATGATAGCCACTAATACTTTGACCCAAAACGTAACAATTCTTTACTTGATCAAACTTCTACTCGGCTATATGCTAGTTAAATGATAAATACTTTTATCAGACCCTCAAAAAATTTTGCCTCACCCTAATCCTAGTCGGAATCGCAAGTGAGGCTATTCTACCAGTGGAAGAGATACAGTTGTACAGAAAAACAACCTTAGAATCCCCATTCTGATTTTTTTCTGAACTGGACTCTTCCCAGACATTAAACACCGACGGCTGTTTGACAGCGATAGCCACCGGAGCTACTGAAGTTGTCATCTGACTAAGAGTTAACTGCCAGACCGGGCAGACTCTTGACTGTACTTCCATCGGCCGGACTTAACCGACTCTTGATGGCGGTACATCACATCTATCGGCCGACTTGTTGGAGCCGACTCTTGATGATGGTACATCTCTGGCCGACTTGTTGAAACCAGCTTTTGATGATGGTACATCTCTGGCTGACTTGTTAAAGCTGCCTTGATGGTTTTTCCATATTAAACCATTAGAAGCACTGAATCAATAGGTATGTCTTAGAATTTCTAGTATTTAAGACATTTACTGCTCCAACATTCGGCTTCCTCTACCCTTTGGAATAGGAGCCAAAATGCACTACAACGACCTAAGCACCCGCCTGTACCAGGGCTTGTCGCGGATTCCTCAAGACTGGCAACTCTGCTTGCTCGACGGCAAGAAAGTCCCTCAAGGCACGGGCTGGCAGCAAAAGCCACTGACTCCCGCCAAAATGAAAGAAGCCGTAACCAACGGCTGGACGGTAGACAAAGCCGATGGCACTCAATACCGCTGCTACCCCAAAGGCTACGGACTGATCACCGGTACGCCAATTGCCGCCAACGGCGCTGCTTACGTAGTCATTAGGGCAATCAAAGACTGGCAAAAGCAAAAGAACTCAGAAACCGCGAAGACGGAGGAGAGTTGATAGCGATCGCTGACATTTACCCCCAGCCCTGCCACCGCCGCTACTGGGTGAGCGATCGCAACGGCCCCACAGAAGAGCGATTTACTTCGTGATGCGACGATAAAACTTTGTAATTAGCAAACCCATCAACCTGACAAGCACGATGGACCGACCATAACAGGTGGAGACAGATCGCCCCCATGTCTGGCAAGAAAATCTGCGATAATCAAAACCTTGAGGTTAATATAGACTCTAATAACCTTAGCAACAGCTCCTACGCGGAGCCAAAGCAATCGCAACGGTCACATAAGTCATCTACAGAACCCCGGCTATGCCAAAGAAAATTCTACGAAGAATGCCCCAGTAGTGCAATCACAGATACGATCTATACGGCTGGAGTCACTGGTATGGATTTCTGGGAAATAAGCGAAACCAGTTTGAATGGTCGCAAAGATTTTTCCAAAGGTCGAGTTGAACTGCAAATCCGAGATCGCTTTGACCTAACAGACTTTGCTGAAATTGCCTATCAAGCCAAGGAAATTATCGCCCAGAACTTCGGAGAAGAAACCCTCAAACTGCACTATGCACTGGCAATGATTGCCTTCCGCAAGCCCGAAGTCGGGAGAGAGCAAATTACAGTATCAGCATCTAAACTCCTAGCTGACTTTGGTGAGAATAACAAAAAGAAACACTACATCCCAAAAGCCGAACGAGACGCCAATAGCCAGCCAGCCCGATACCTTTCTAAAGAAGAAAAACTAAGAGCCTTAGCCTATCATGGATATCTGCTAAAACGATTAGAAGTTTCCGTTAAAGCTTGGCGGATACGCAATAAAATATTTACTATTGAACACTCCAATCTCTGGGAGATTTTTCAAATTACCGAGGTGTTTCATCAAGAAAAAAACACCTTGATCGATATTGAAATCACTTATCGCCCTGGCAAATGGTTTGACAAATTTGCAGGTCACGAATACTTGCGGGAATTTGGCTACATTACCAGCGAGGCGCTAAAACTAGATTATTACCAGGAAAAAATGGCTCTCAGACTGGCTTATTTTGCCCTATTTGCCCTGCAACAGCACAAAAGCGGTCGGTATCAAATAGAAACACTGCTGACGCGAATCGGGTATAAGAACGACATAGAGACAGCAAAGAGAAACGGAGTTACTGCCTCGAATTTAAAGCGCAGCTTCGATCGAGGGCTGAAAACACTGGGAAATTTTGAATACCCCTACCTCTTTGACTACGAGTCCGATGTCCCTGACTGGGCGTATCCAAACAGCCAAGTTAAAAAGCCCCATCACTGGTTTGAAACCTGGCTACAACTTAACGGGACTTTACGCCAGCCAGAAGCGCTACCCAAACACCCACAACAACCCGAACCAAAACCAGAGCAACCGCAACCGCCCAAAAGACCCGCCCACAAGCAGAAGTCAGCTCAGCCAGCAGCCAACCTAACCGAACCCATAGCTTTTGGTCAATGGGTGAGAGAAGCTCGGAAAACTATGGAAGAAAGCCTGAGAACAATGGCAAAAGAGCTGGGGATTTCAGCATCCCAGCTATCTCAGATTGAAAACGGCTGCTATCCACATACCATCAAGCCCAGCCTGAAAACCAAGATAATTCGTCACCTTGGCTTAAATGAGTAACTAGCCAACCAAAAGGCATCTTGCATCCAGCGGAAAGACTCCCAATTCAGGGGGTCTTTTTAGCTTTTTGAGCAGCAGAGTGTTTAAACCGCTAAACACCTAAAAAATTGGCAAATTTGCTTGAATCTCTTATCTGAAAATGGTTTCAGCGCCTAAACACTTTGGGGGTATTCGGAAAAGTTTAGGGGGTATTCGGAAAAGTTTAGGGGGTATTCGGAAAAGTTGTAAATTTGAAACCTTTGTCCTGTATAGCTTTCAGCGCCTAAAAATCTCCTGAGTAGTTTGAGTAGTTTAACGGAGTGTCACTAACCACAGCAGCCGAGTCAGACAGGCTAAGGATTGATTTCAAATTCTGCCCAATATAAAACGTGACGAGAGAAATTTATCTGAGGTGCTGGAACGCTCGCCGTCAAACCAAGCGCACGGGAAGTGTCCATAGCTTCACTGAAATCAAAGAAGCACCCCTGTGCAGACGAAAAGCCCGCTCAACTCCACCTAACCCACAAAGCCTCACACCCCTACCTTCCACCAACACCGGGGGTGTCCAATGACATCACCCATCTCCCCCCTGTCCGAATGGCTGGCTTCGGCCATAGACCCCGACCTCATCGCCCTCAACATCCAAACCCTCTCAGGCGACACCCCGTACCAATACCTCCTGTACGAAATCAACGCCGCCTCCGGCAGAGTCCACCCCGACGCACAATGGCGGTGGGCCAGAAAACACTACAGCCACATCGAACACGGCGGCTGGTGGTGCTCAGGCCTTGACCCCCTCAACAACTGGCAGCCCATGTATTGGGGCTGCTTCAAACCCCACCAGCCCCGAAATGCCTTTGACCCCAAAGGCAAAATCAAACCCGTCAAGTACGAACACCCCCCCAAAACCCCCACTAGAGCCTTTTTCCTGCAAGTCCCAGACCACATCTGGGCAAAAGTCGCAGAACGCTACGGTGTCCCCATCGACAACTCAGACAGACAACTTGGCTTCTGGCAATGGGTGTGGGACAACAACATCCCCGTCATCATCGTCGAAGGCGTAAAAAAAACCGGATGCCTACTCACACTGGGCTACGCCGCCATCGCCCTCCCCGGTGTCACCGGCGGTGTTAGAACCAAAACCCCTCAAGGCGAGAAATGCGACCCCTACCTCATCCCCGAACTGCAACACTTTGCCACAGAGGAACGCTCCATCTACATCTGCTTTGACCGCGACAGCAAACGCCAAACCGTCCAAAATGTCAACCGGGAAATTGGCAAACTCGGCCGCCTGTTCACAGCCGCTAATTGCCCCGTCAAAGTCATCAACCTGCCAGGACCAGAAAAAGGCGTTGACGATTTCGTGGTATCGAAGGGCTCCGATGCCTTCAGCGCCCTCAAAAATGAAGCGCAAGGCTTCCAATTCTGGCTCGCTAGGGAATCATGGCTTTTAACCTATCCCGCGTCTTTAAAGCTAAATTCTCGCTATCTGGGAAAACTCCCCTATCCAGAGTCCGGGTTAGCCTGCATCAAAGCCCCCAAAGGCACCGGCAAAACCCAAGCCCTCACCAACTTAGTCTCACAATCCCTTTCCACAGGCGATCGCCGCGTGCTGATAATTACCCATAGGATTCAACTGGGCAGGGCTATCTGTGCCAGCTTAGGAATCAACTACATCGACGAAACCAGAGACTCAGCCGAGGGTAAACTGTTCGGATACGGCTTGTGCATAGACAGCCTCCACCCCCTATCTCAAGCTAAATTCAATCCTGAAGACTGGTTCGGTGCGATTGTCATCATCGATGAGTGCGAACAAGTCATCTGGCACGCCTTAAACAGTTCAACTTGCCGCGAAAACCGAGTCACCATCTTGCAAACTCTGCAAGAGCTCATCCACAACGTCTTGACAAGTGGAGGCTTAGTTGTTGCCCAAGATGCAGATTTATCGGATTACAGCATAGACTACCTAATAGCCATAGCAGGTATCCCTATTTCCCCTTGGGTTGTTATCAATGAGTGGCAGCCCAAACGAGGGCGAGATGTGACTTTTTTTGCCACTTCTAATCCGGCTTCGCTGTATGTGCAGATGGAGCAAATTCTGTCTCAAGAAGTCACTTGTTGTGACCTTGAAAGTCGTGCCGAATGTTGTCCTATAAGCCATGCTGAATGTTGCCCTATAAAGCCTGCTAAATGTGCTCCTGAAAGCCGCGCCGAATGCTGTCCTATAAGCCGTGCTGAATGTGGCTCTATAAAGCCTGCTGAATGTTATCCTGAAAGCCGTGCCGAGTGCTGTCCTATAAGCCGTGCTAAATATAGCTTTAAAAGCAATGCTGAATATTGTCCGAAAAACCCTGGTGAATGTTATCCTGAAAACCCGGCTGAATGTGACTCTAAAAGCTGTGTTGAATATTGTCCGAAAAAACCTGCTAAATATTATCCTGAAAACCCGGCTGAAGGTGAGTTTAAAAGCTGTGTTGAATATTGTCGGAAAAGCCGTGCTGAATGTACCTATAAAAAGCGTACTAAATGTCCTTCTAAAAGCTGTATTAAATCTTGTCAAAACTGTGCTGTATCTGACTCTGAAAGCCGTGCCAAATTTTGTCCTATAAGCGATGCTAAATGTGATGATCAAAGCCGTGCCAAATCTTGCCCTATAGACCCCACAGAATGTTGCTCTATCAACCATACTGAATGTCACCATCTAAAGCGCTATCGCCCACGCATTATGGTTGTAGAAGACTCACAAAAAGTTACAGGCAATTGGTCTTGTCGCAACCTTGAAACACAACTACAAAAACGCTTTCCTCATCAGCGAATTCTCAGGATTGATAGCGAATCAGTATCAGATCCAAATCATCCCGCTTACGGTTGCATTGACCAACTAAATACGCTCATACAAAACTATGATATCATCATCGCTAGCCCCACAATTGGCACAGGAGTTAGCATTGACCTTCGCCATCATTTTACAGCGGTTTTCGGCATTTTTAAAGGAGCAATTGCTGTCAATGACGCTTTGCAAGCACTAGCGCGAGTTCGAGATGAAACAGTGCCTTGGTTTGTCTGGACTGCGCCCTTTGGTGTGGGCAAAATTGGCAATGGCAGTTCGAGTTACCAAGCAATTCTCAAATCTCAAAAAAAAGTCATCACAACCAATCTCAAATTGTTGCAAAACGTGGATTTTGACATTGATGAAGCTTAC
Source organism: Microcoleus sp. AT3-A2 (assembly GCF_036705685.1). NCBI lineage: Bacteria > Bacillati > Cyanobacteriota > Cyanophyceae > Oscillatoriales > Microcoleaceae > Microcoleus > Microcoleus sp. AT3-A2. Next base: position 77,039 of record NZ_JAUBVF010000018.1, on the reverse strand, counting down.
GACCCAATTCACTTGCGGACTTGGGCTAAAATGGGGGCGAGAATTAATGCTGGGATGTGGAACTACAGGGAGGCAATTTGGGAAGCTTTAAAAGCTGAAGGGCATTCTGTTTCGCTATGTCGAGAGAATCAATTACAACAAGAACTCAAAGTTTTGCTGTTACGACAGCTTGCAGCAAACAATGCTCAAAATTGGGATTTATTGGAAGAACTAGAGTCGCAAGACCGCAAATTAAAGTCGGAGTTAGATAGCCGGGAAACGGTAGCAGCTTGCATCCGTGCAGAAGCGACATCTATCAAGGAAGAGAATAAATTGTTAGAAGCGCAGGCTGTTAATAATGCTTCTGACATTACTCTTTCTAAATACTTAGAATTGAAGGACAAACGGGCTAAGACTCGTGATGAACTAAACCAGCAGCGCAAGTATCAATTACAAGAGACTTATGGAGTGCCCATCACACCTGAACTTAAGTTGAAGGATGATGCTGGCTGGCTGCCTCAAATTCGCTTACATTACTATTTAATTTATGACCCGGAGTTGGTCAGATTTCGAGATAAAAATCACTTGGCGGGGCATCTGGAAAGGGGGCAAGGAAAGGTGTGTCCTCAAGATTTGCGTTTGCTGACGGCAAGTGTGGAAGCTTTGAAGGCGTTGGGGATAAAGTCGTTGTTTAATGTTAACCGGGAGTACCGGGGGACTGACGCGGATGTGATAGCTTTTGCGGAACAAGTGAAGCAGTGCAGTGTTGATATTAAGGATTTTCTGGGTATTAGTGTCAGTCCTCAGATGACACCAATGGAGGTGGTGCAGTATATTTTAAGGGGTAAGCTGGGCTTTACTTTGCGGCGGGTTCGCCAAGAAAGGTCGGAGGAACGAGATGCTAAAGGTCGGCCCAAACGTATTAGGGTTTACCAGTTTGAGTTTCCCCAGGATGGCAGGGAGGCGATTTTTGAGGTTTGGCAGCAGCGGGATAAAGAGGCAGTGTCGGCGGAAGGTGCACGAGAGTGTTTAGAAGGGGTTTCTAGTGGCACAGGGTCGGATAATAATATAGAGATGTCATCGGGTGTGCCTCCCCTTGGTTTATCTCAACAGATTAATGAGGTGGGAACTGCTGGCACAGGGTTGGATAATAATATAGGGATATCTGAGGTTGTGCCGCCTCTTGGTTTATCTCAACAAAATAATGAGGTGGGAACTGTTGGCACAGGGTCGGATAATAATATAGAGATATCTGAGGGTGTGTCGCCTCTGGATGAGGAATGGGCTCACACTACTCAAGTGTTCGGAGTGGAAGCTGCACCTGGGGAGACATTAACAACTGAAGAGATGGGAGTTGCAGCTTCATATCAGGCGATAGAACCCGAAAATCACGCTATTCCCACTTATGAGGCAAAAGTACCCCAAATAGCACCGTTTGAGCTGAAAGTTGGCTCGGTGGTGAGGTTCTGCGGTGAGGTTCAGAAATATGTCGTTAGAGCTGTTTCTGGGGCTCAGGTAATGGTGAAATCCCTGTTTTCGGGGCAATTCGTCAACACTTACGCACACCGCTTAGAGCTTGCAGAAGAGGGGACAGGATGAGTCTCTTATGGCGATCGCGATTGATGCTCAGTATTTATTCAGGAGTTGCCTGCTGCTCAACATACTTTTTAAGTTGCTCATTCGGTAATTGTCACTTCACCCATAACGAAAGCAGTAGCCACTTTATCCTTCCAGCAAGCTACTGCTTTTGTATACGTAAGTTATGCGCTTGCTCCCTCTATAGCAGCGGTACGAAGTTCTAAGCATTGCAGGCATTATTAGTGCAATTTTATGGTTCCATCTAGCGTGCCAAGTTAGGGGTGAAATGACAGTAATGTCCGATTAATTTTTGATTAACTTTTATCTCCGCGCCTACCGTCGCGGAGTGGAAGACAGCTGAACTAACAATTCCCGCACCCGGCCTACAAACAAAGCGAGCTACTGAAACCACTTTCCGCAGAGAGTGCTAATTGTGGCGACTGAACGCTCACTCGCCACTGTCCCCTCGCATTGGCGCCCGTCACGCGCGAGGCGATCGCAAAGAAAGAAAACACAACTTTTCGCTTTCCTGAAACCGCTTAGATCCTCGTACAGCAGGCCGGGACTGTTGAATTAATTATCAGAGGAGGTGTATTTCTCCTCAGTTAATCATCCAAAAGGCTGAAGTTAATTATCCGTTTTTTCAGCCCGTGTAGCCATGCTGCACCATGTTGTCAACTGTTGCAATCTAAAAAAGGTTAGCAATGCTTACCGCGAAAATTTTGATTTGGAGTTTTCTGTTAATATGACTATCCAAACTATCAACGATGTACTATTTCCCCCTTTCCTTTTTACCACTCTCTTTTGCTTAGCCTCAGTATTCCTGCACAAACCTGAAGCAGCCCAAGAAGAACTCACAGACAATCGAACCCAAGTAAATGTGTCAACAGTCGCAACACCATCCGATGGTATTGGCAGTGCCGTAAATGGAGCAACAATTGAAATTGAGAAACCAGCCAGATCCCATCACACTCGCCATCAGACCACAGGCAAAAAAACACCAAACAAACCAGCAAAACCAATTGATTTTGCCGCACATTCAGGCGCAAGCACAACCTCAGTTCCTGCCGTTAATACTTCAATAATTTCACTTAGGCAAGCTCGCAAAATTGCTAGCGCCATCAAAGCTGCTGCGCCAGAACTGGGGTTCAAGCAAAAAGTTAACGGCTCTGATTCCTCTATTGAATGGTTGCAGGCTCAAATCAAAAATCGGCTGGAAAATTCTCCCCTAATTGTGATGCCTATCATCCTCAAGCTTGCTCCCAAAGCGGTGATTGCAAATACTCTAGCATCTGCTACTTCCGAACTAGGTGAAAGTGCGCGTTCAGTGTCCTAACAGCGAACGAAAAGTTTCTCAACCAACCAGCGTACTCGTTTACCCTCCGAAACTTATAACAATGCCCAAGCCTTACGAAGGCTTGGGCAGTTCTTTTGACCTGAATAAGCGATTTTCCAAGAAAATCCTAATTTTTTATTAAAGGGGAACAAAACTAGCAAAACAACTTGCAAAGTGAATCAAAAAATAGTATAATCAAATTATTACAAGCGCCACTTCTATTTGAGCGTACTGTTATGGCGGCACTTAAACCTGTTACCTTCCTAGACCTCATAGATGCGATCGCCACCTTGCCAATTATCAATTTGCCTGAGAATTTAAGTCAGTTGAGTAGCAATAAAAGCCAATCTAACTGCAATAAAGGACGCGGGCGGAGGCATCCTCGGCGCAGCGCCCCGCAAGTGGCCCATCAAGCGATAAAAGCTTTTCGGCAGACTTGACGAAAAGACACTTTCGTCCAATAATAAGGGAGCTTTCATTTTGGAGGGCTGCGCCGTGAAGGTTCAAGGCAACGGGCGTGCTAAGATTTTGACGCCCGCCGAAATATCTAGGCTGTTCGACCGGGGTTTTGTTACAGCAAGGGATAGGCTTTTGTTTGCTGTGACCTTTTATTGTGCCTGTCGTATTTCAGAGGCGTTAGCTTTAACAACTCAGGACATTGTTGGCGGTGTGGTGACGCTGCGGAAAGCGACAACTAAGGGCAAGTCAGCAACGCGAACGCTGCCGCTACATCCCATGTTGGCTAAGTTTTTATTGGCTTACAATCCAGATGCGGGTTTTTTGTTTCCGGGGCGAGAGGGTACGAAGCCTTTGACACGCTCTCAGGCAGACTTGATTTTTAAAGAAGCTTGCAAACGGGTAAGAATTAAGGGAGCTTCCACACATTCGATGAGGCGGACAGCACTCACGAACTTGAGCAATGCTGGGGTGCCACTGCGGGTAATTATGGAGATATCAGGTCACAAAAATTTGTCGAGCCTCCAGCGCTATTTAGAAGTGCAGCCGGAACAGCTTGTCAAGGCACTCGGGATTCTGAAGTGAAGCTATCGCGACTTTGGTTCGCCAGATTGTTTCAACAGTTGAAGGGCTCTCCCGTAAGTCTTCTTTGAATTCAGGCGATATTTGGACGCAAGGCTCGCGAAGGCTCGCGATGGCTACCCATTTCTTCCCGGATGTATTTGAGCTAAAACAAAGGCAACTGCTATCCGCGACAATCCTGACTGGTTTGAGCCGCCTGCTCAAGAGTGAGGTGTGAATAAGCTTTCCTGACTCTTGAGTTGTAATTGACGTAATCCCCATAACTCCATAAAAACTATCTTACGGAACCAGTCAAAGGGCAGATAGATATATACTTACTGCTGCAAATGCTAGGAACTGCCCAAATCATTAAAAATGACTCCACCAATCAACAAGCCGAAGGTACTTATCAGTGCGACACCAGCAGTAAATACACCGGAATCCTGATTGTCATTACACCCACAAACCGCCAATATTTACCCCTTAAAAGTTAGATATTTGGGGTAATTTTGATTGGTAGCGACTACTATATCACTAAAAAAAAGCTCAAAGAGTTAAGCTATTTTCGGGCGAAAAGCCCTTGTAAAAATCTAGGGATATTCATTGATAGTCAGAAGATTGAACTGACAAATTTATCAGTACAAGACAGGTTTGGCCTTGTCAAAGAGCGGCAGCCCTGTCACGCGCGCGTGAAGAAGGCTCTCAAACACCTTCCATTTGGTTGACGACGTTAGCGCAGCCGGAGAAGAGGATCGCTCGATCTGATTTTTTTCAACCGCTCACGACAATAAATCTTGTTTCTGATCGATCGCGAGCACCTAGGATGATGTAAATACGTCGTTAGCACAGCCGGAGAAGAGGATCGCACTCAGCCAGCGGGCTGGTCAAAGAGCGGCTATCGCCGCTATTGGGAGTGACCTGCTCATTTAAGTTTCATCCATTCTTAACAATAGCGAACGCATTCACCTAGGAAAGCCTTCATCACGGGCGATCGCCCTCAAAAAAGCCAGTTAGCTGTTAAGAATTATGATTGACTTCTATTTCAGTTAACTGGCTCCCTTTCAATTAACCACACAAAATTCAAAGAGGGAGGCTATCTCGCCATGAACGGACAAAACTTGAATTTACTGCCAGTACCACTACCGCCCATGCTGCCAGAAATGGTGGGTATCGTTGCTGATTCCCGATACTTCGCCATGTTTTATATGGGCAGCAAAGCTACTTGGACTGATGGTAGAGGGTTAGGGACTTTCAGTTACTATGCCGTGTACGAGCCACTTACTGAACATCCCGCTCTCGCCCTCGAGCTGGAACCATACCACCTCGGTTCCGATGATGAATTTCCCACCCATGCAATTGTGTGCGATCGCTTGGAAGAAAAGATGTATGTCGGAGATTACCCAGAAGTAGAGAAATTTCTCAATATCCAGCACCCGCCGCTGCCCACTCTGTCACCAGAAGAGGTTGAACAGCAACGGCAAAGGATTGAGGAAGAACTGGCAAACTTTGACATTTCCACGTTCCAGAAGTTGGGGATGTTTGAGTTGTTGGCAGGGCACAATCAACAACAAAAGCAGGAGCTAGTGGAATTGGGGCATTGGCTTGACCAACAAGTAACTGAAGATTTGCTCCGGCGATATCTCGAAGCTGCTAATAAAGGTAATTGGACAGCGATTTCTGTACTGCAAAGATTTTTGCAACGCATCCCTAAAATTTTTTGACAACAGAATCATTACCATTAAGCGAACGCAATCTTTCCTTGTAACTATGAGAGAGATTGGTATTAGTGCCAATTCCTAGTAACACTAATTAATGGCCAAAAACTCTGCCTATTTCCGTAACAAAAATAAAACACAGAATCAAGTAGTAGCCATTGGAGAAAGAGCGCTTGTACAATGCGTTAAAAGCTGGTGTCCTCCCAGTTTTGAATCAAGATTTCCATGGAAAATCATCCCTTTCTGGATTCCTATACTTCCTGAGCGCCCACACTCTGATGCAGAAATTTTCAAGTTTGAACCGCTCCACTATCACTTTGACTTTCGCTTTTGGCATGACCGACTTATCAACTTATTCTTCACAGATGGGGAAACTGCTGAAGATTGGCAAGCACGAGTTCAATTAGCTTGTGAAGTTATCGAAATAAAACAAGTGGTGCGCTTGTGCTACCGCAATATACCAATCCTTTCAGCCGACTACAACTTCTTGCCACGCTTGGAGGAAGCTTACTCGAATTGCTCCTTGCTGCCTGGTAATATTTGCCCCCACAAAGGTTATAAACTTTTGCCAAATACCAAGCACCCTAATTTAGGAACCTGCCCGGGTCACGGCTTAGCATTTAACTTCAAAACAGGGCAATTATGCCGGAGAAAGGAATTTACACAGCTTGATTTCAGTTGATTGATTTAGGGGAAGATCGCGCTGCTATTTCTTTATCAATAAATTTGCCTGAAAACCTGTCAAAAAAAGTCAGGTGCAATCGATTCACAGCTATGAACTTATGTCAATCTTAAAAGGAAGTCGAGATTTGATTTCGGCGCTGTTGCTAAGAGATTTGAAGGGGATGCCACCTTCAATCGAATTGCCTGCTAATTTTGCCAAAATTCACAGGCCGCGCTTTGAGTGCGGGGAGATGGTGCGCTGGACGGGTGTTGGCGAAGAAGCTGATTGGGGGATAGTTATTGGCAAATTTTACAACTGCGAACCGCGCCGGTACTGTTGGATGTGGTGCTACATAATTTGGCTGGCTGCTAATTCCAAGAGCGCAGCTTGGTGTCAGTTTGATACGGCGCGGGAGGAAGATTTGGAGGGGTTTGAGGATGAAAAAGCCGCAGACTTTGACAGATAGAGAGCGCAATTTAATTGCAGCTTACAGCCAATGCCAATTGGGAATGACGCCGAAGCAGTTTTATGGCAAGTGGGCGGTGAGTTACGAGGAAATCGCTTTTATTTGTTCCCGTTCTAATTCTACAGTGCGGGGTTGGTTTAAAAAGGGAAAAAATCGAAGATTTCCTACTGCTGTTGATTTGCGCCATTTGGCAGTAATGGACTTTCTGCTGGAACATTTTGAGGAAATTCCAGAGGCACTGGCAACCTTGCTATGTCGGCTTTCTGAAGATAATAGCGTGCATTAGTAGTGGCGCGTCTGCTTGAAATTAGTGCATTGAACAATTGCCCGTGTTTTCTCAAATTGATAAACTTCAAAGCGTTTCACGGAGGCCCAGCACCCGTTATGGATCAAAGAAACTCTTTCTCCCCCTCTCCCCTTCTCCCTTCTCCCCTTCTCCCCTGCGAGTTTCTGAGGAGATTTCTAATGCCTCATTTCCAAATAGACGCGCCACTATTGTTTTTGATTTTATATACATCAAGCCTTTTCAGCATCAAAAAATAATTTGAGCTGGTTTCAGCACAAATATAGTCAATTGTCAATATCACCGTGACCTGTCTTTGACAATATTGTTTCAATTAAGGTAATGGCAGGTAATCAAACACAAACACAATTTGTTACTGTTATCAGGAGGTTAAAATGACCTATTTTGAGAAGTTGCACCCGTGGTGCTTAATTCGCTTACTTCCTAATTGCCAGCGTATTGTTGTGGCGCGATTCCGCAAGAGAAACGATGCAGATGAGCATCTGCGGGTTTTGCAACGGTTGGTTAAACATCGCACATTTGTGATTATTTTTGATAGTCAAGAACAGCCAGTTTTGCCTCAAGATTGATGGGTCAAGCTTATTTTGAAGTCGAATTAGTCAAAGTACCTGCATTAGATTAATAACTCCGCTTCTCCACAATTTCTCCTAGTTATCAATCCAACTGATAACTGGGAGAGTTTTTGATGGGTGCATAAGTCCTAACTATGTAAAATTTGAGTAGCAGTCAAATCAACAGAACAAATTATACAAGACTTACGCCCCAAGTGTTTAAATACACTATTGGTAGCGGTAAGGTGCTTATGGCTCACCCTACATATAGAGGTTATGCGTAAGTTTTGTTATAGTTATCAGAAAACTGGGTTGAAAACCCCGTCCTTCGCTTGACGGCTTTAATTCAAGTAGGTCGGCAAAAATTTAAATTATTAAAAAATTAAAAATTGCGAAATATTTTGAATCAAGTAAGTTTTTAGACTAGAATTAAACCAGTTCATTTTTCAAATACAGGTAACTAAATCTTGCTCACAAACTATGTTTACAAACTGCGTCCCAATCGAACACAAGACTCAAAAATGTCTCACTGGGTAGATATGTTAAGAAGCCACTACAATTGGTGTCTCAACGACAGAATTACCCACTATAACCAACAATTCATCCAAGGAAATTACTGCGCTCTTAGAACTCAAAGCGAGGTATCCCCATTAACCTGCTATGTCAGTAAAAATGGTGCAACAGGAAATCCTTGGAAATCCTCAAAAACCGATGCTTCAGGTAAGACTAAGAACCCTCGTCGCAGTGCTGGCGACATTCAAATCACAGCACTACCTGACTTAAAAACAGCTAGACCTTGGTATAGTGGAATTGACTCAACAGTTTTACAACAGAATGTTAAACGCTTAGATACCGCCTACAAAAACTTCTTTGAAGGTAGAGGATTCCCTAGATTCAAAAACCGGAGTAACTTTACGTCCTTTACTTTTGTAATGGGCATCAAAGTCAAAGGCAATAAAATCTATTTACCCAAGCTAGGGTGGATGCGATTCTATAACTCACGTTCAATTCCCGATGGTTTTACTATCAAGGCTTGTGCTGTCAGGAAGCGTCAAAATGGTTGGTATGTGTCCCTGAGGATAGAGAACAAATCTGTTCCCTATACAATAGCAAAATCTCTCAAGGATGTGGTGAAAGTAATTGGATGTGACTTAGGAATTACCAAGCTAGTTCATCTATCTGATGGATGTCAAATTGAAAATCCTAAGTTTTCCACATCCAAAAAAGCTAAACGCACCCTAAAAATCAGACAGAAAAGAATTAACCGCAAAATCAAAGGGAGCAAAAATCGCCATAAAGCAGCTAAAAAAGTAGGGCGGTTACATCAAAAGATCGGTGAACGGCGTCACGCTTATCAATGGAAAGTAGCTAACAAGATAGTATCTCGTAACGTAGATGCGATTGCCATAGAAAACTTAAATATTTCAGGGATGAAGCACCGATGTCAGGTAAAAATTGACGAAAAGACAGGGAGGTTCCTCAAAAACGGGCAATCGAGAAAGAAAGGTTTAAATCGTTCGATATCAGATGCAGGTTGGGGTGAATTGATTCTAAAGATTGAGTATCTGGCTGCAAAGCAAGGCAAAGTCACCATCAAAGTCAATCCCAAACACTCCAGCACAGAATGCAGAAATTGCGGCCATATTGACAAGTCAAACAGAGATGGATAAAAATTCATCTGTGTGGAATGTGGCTATTACCAGCACGCAGATATCGGAGCGGCAAAAACCATCAGAGATAGAGCTTTAAAAATGGTACGCGGGGACTCCGCGAAACCAGGGATTTTTTAAATCCCTAAACGCTTGAGGAGCTTGTTGCAAGACAAGGATAGCAGCCCACCTTTTAAGGCAAAAGGATTGCGCCCAAGAACCCGCACGCTTGCGCGGGATATTAAGATCGAAATGTCTTAAGAATCCTCGTGCCTTCAGGCGCCCGGAGTGTCAATGTGTAAATTTCAGCTACCGCTGATTAGTGTTTGAAAGATAGTAGAAGAAACCAACCCTATGATTCAAACACTGGTAAAACCGAATTTTCAATTAACTTCTCAACAAAACAACGCCCTCCAACTCCTCGAACAATTTGTAGCAAGTTCTAAACGGGTATTCGGGCTATTTGGATATGCAGGTACGGGAAAATCAACCCTTGTCAACCTGGTAGCAGAACAATTAGTCAGCGCCGGAAAGAGAGTCGCTTTCACTGCTCCCACCAATAAAGCTGTAGGCGTATTGCGACGGATGGCTGCTGAAAAAGGACTGAGAGGAGTAGACTTTATGACCATCCACCAGCTATTGGGGTTAGCTCCAGTCAAACAGGGGCAAAATAAAATCCTCAAACAAGTTTCTCCTTCTTTCCTTCACCTGTACGACACCATTTTTCTCGATGAGTGCAGTATGGTTACAGCAGAACTGTGGAATATCATTCAAGAAAGAATTGCTAGCGCTTTACTCATCGGCAGCAATCGGCAGCTCATCGTCATGGGCGATCCCGCACAATTGCCTCCTGTTAATAAGGGCGAAATAGAAGAGAAAAAATCTCAATCCTTCAGCGTGCCTGAAAAAGCCGTTTTAACAGAGGTCGTCCGGCAAGGTGCGGGCAGCCCCCTGCTAGAATTCGTAACAGCTTGCCGCACGGCTGTCAAGAGCAAAGAGGCGTTCAAACCCTTCTCCAAATTCAGCCTTGATAAAAAAAACGGAGCCTTCTTAGTCAGAGAAAAAACGCTGCTGAAATACGCCTTAAAAAAGTTCTCTTCTACTTTCCCTCAAGACCCTGATTGCTTTCGCATCCTCTGCTACACTAACGAGCGCGTCGCCTACTGGAATAGCAAAATCAGAGCCAAAATCTACGGAAAAAATGCTCCCAGATTTATTATTGGAGAGAGGTTGATTGCTAAAGCTCCCGTTATTGCTCCCGACGGCAAAACCGTCATCCTGCCCACATCAGCAGAAGTGGAAATTGCCGAATTTCAAGAGGATAGGTACTCTGGCTATAAAGCCTGGAATCTCCAGGTTAAAACCGATGCAGGCGACCAACGCCAAATTTACATCCTCCACGAAAGTGACGCTTGCCGATTCCAACAGGACAATGCTAGGTTGCTGCAAAATGCTAAAAGCAATCCGAGCTTATGGAAGGCATGGTACGACCATTGTGAAATCTTTGCAGATATGAGAAATTGTTGGGCAATTACTGTACACAATTCTCAAGGCTCTACTTTCACGGAGGTGGGAATTGATAGCAGTGATATCGGCAGAAAGGTCGCTACTAAATTGCTGTACCTCGCTCGGGTTTGTCCTAGTCAAAAAGCTCAATTTCTCAAAGAGTACCGCGACAGCATTCGAGCGCACAATCAGCTTATGTACGTGAGTTGTAGCCGTGCGAAGCACCGGGTTTTTCTTAGTAAGTGAACCCATTTTATATTGGGTGAACCGCGCTTTTAGAGTTGAACCCTCTCCACCTAAATTTCCGATTTAGGTGGGGAGAAGTTACACCCACTCAAAGACCACGCCACACATGACAAGTTTCCATCGGAAAATGCTGAAAGGGTACTGCCACCATAGCGTTAGCTTGGTGGCAGAGGAATTGAAGCCAAATAAACAAAGCGTTAGCAACATTATTATTCTGGAGCATCTCTTGGCTTTGGACATAGGCCTCATCGTTTCTCAAAAGTAACGCTACCACAACTAGAGACAAAGTAAGCCCCCGTCCAGAAGACAGGTTTGTAGTAAAACTTGTTAACTTGGGCGGAAAATTCTTTTCTAATTAACCGACTACTAACCGTTTTCAGGTTGTTGACAAGCTTGCTCATTTGCACCTTTGGGATGTCACTCAATAGTACAGATTTAGTAGGGTGATTGAGGTTATGGTTGGTAGATTGAGTAACAAGCTGAGTCGTGCGAGCTATTCTCTGGGCAGCTAACGCTCCCCCCGCTTAGCAGCTATTTTAACGCACAAAGATGCAAACCAAATCCCGCACCGCGACAGCTAAAAACCGAAAAAAAGAGAGCGGATTTTCCAAAACAAAACCCAAGGCAAGTGTTCCCTTAGAACAAACCGAACCTTTGGTCGAAGATGAACCAAAAATTGAAGAAAAATCCGCTCGCAATTCCTCCAATAGCGCAGGCGATTCTCCCCAGCTTTTGCCAGCAGAAATTAAGCTCGTCTGCACGCAAGACAATTTAGCCAACCATCTCGAACTTGTCAGCAAAGCTGTCCCAGCAAAACCCACCCACCCCGTGTTAGGAAATGTCCTCTTAGTTGCTTGCAAAAAAACGCAGCGAGTCCAACTTACCGTCTTCGACATGAGATTGGCTATTCAAACCTCCTTTGAGGCCAACGTTCAATCTCCCGGCGACATGACTATTCCAGTCGGACTTCTCAGTGATATTGTCGGGAAATTCTCGCCCGGAGATATCACTTTGGTCAGTCGCGAAGCCTTGAATCGCGAAGGTGAAGATAGCGAAGATAGCGGGAATAACATCACCTTGCCAGAGGCTGTTAGCAACAGTCCAGTTGCTACCCTAATTGCTGCTTGCGGTCGCTATCAAGTTCGAGGGATTTCGAGTGAAGAATTCCCTGCTATTCCTGAAGTAAAAACAGCGCAAACAATTTGCATCCCCGCTGAAACGTTGAAAGAAGGGCTGAAAGGGTCACTATTTGCCACCGCTACCGATGAAGGCAAGCACATCCTGACAGGTGTTTACTTCAAAATCTGCCAAGATAGCCTCGAATTTGCTGCCACAGACGGCCACCGTTTGGTTGTCCTCAATACTTCAATTCAAGGTTTTTCTAAGAAGAAACAAGCGGAAATTGCACAGCCTCTAGAGCTTACAGTCCCAGCTAAATCGCTGGCCGAACTAGAGCGAATTTTATCGAGCAGGACATCCGCTGACCCAGTAGAGCTTTCTTACAGCACTGAGAGCGCTTTGATAGAATTCCGGTGGGGAGCGCAGCGCTTAGTAACGCGCTGTTTAGAAGGCGCATACCCAGCTTATCACGAGTTCTTGCAGCAGGATTTCCAACATCAGGTAACGCTGGAAAAAGCACCTTTCATCAAAGCTATAGAGAGAATTGCTGTGCTGGCAGACAAGAAAGAAAAAACGCTCAGCATCCGCATTAATAGCGAAGCACAGCAAGTGTCACTGTCGCTTTTCAGAGAATTTGGAAACGGTTTGGAACAGATGGCGGCGCACGTTAACTCAGACGGCAATTGGTCAATTTCATTCAACATAAAATACCTGTTGGAAGGTGCAAAAGCGATCGCTAGTTCCCAACTCCAAATGCACCTCACTCAGCGCGACGGTCCCGCCATTTTAGTTCCTGCTGGCAACCCCTCCAAGCCCAACATCCTAATGGATGCCAAATACTTGTTAATGCCGATTTTTAAAGAATGATGTCTTTTGCATAAAAGGCTCGCTTGGCAGAAGTAAAAATATTGAGTTTTTTACTTCTCTCTTGTTCTGAGTGCAAACTCCGCAAATATGACTCTAATTCTCAGCAAACAATTACACCTAACCATTCAATCATGTACGCAGCATTGCCTCAAAAATACCGCCCTCGTAGCTTGTCTGAACTGGCCGGACAGGAGTACATCCAAAGGACACTTTCCAATGCGGTCAAAACTAATAAAATTGCTCCGGCTTACTTGTTCGCCGGCGAACGGGGAACGGGCAAAACTTCAACGGCCCGTATTTTAGCTAAATCTCTCAACTGCACCAGTGCAGACAAACCCACAGTAAAGCCGTGCGGCAAGTGCCAATCCTGCCGCTCGATTGAAAAAGGCAGCAGCTTAGACGTTGCTGAAATTGACGCGGCTTCCCACAACGGCGTGGATGACGCTCGCGCCCTGATCGAGCGATCGCACTTCGCACCAGTTATCAGCCGCTACCGAGTGTTTATTTTAGATGAAGTTCACTGCCTAAGTTCCCAAGCTTTTAACGCTCTTCTAAAATGTTTGGAAGAACCTCCGCATCATGTAGTGTTCATCTTGTGTACAACAGAGCAACACAAAGTGCTGCCAACAATTAACAGCCGCTGCCAAACGTTTCTGTTTCGATCGCTGCCAATCCCAGCCATTGTCAAACAGCTAACAATGGTAGCCCAGAAAGAGTCAATTGCAATTGCCGAAGAAGCTAAAATTGCGATCGCCCGCGCCGCGAATGGCGGGATGAGGGACGCCTTGCAGTTGCTCGATCAGTTGAGCTTATTAGGAGAGGAAATTACCAGCTCTCACGTATTGGAGCTGTCGGGGCGGATACCGGAGTCGGATTTAGTTGCAATTTTGAAATCGACCCGCGCCGGTGACGCGCTGAAGCTGCTGCAACTGTCCCGCGAACTCATTGACAGCGGGAAAAGCCCTAAAATGCTGCTGGCGTCGCTGCTAGCCTGCTACCGGGACTTGTTGCTTGCAACGAACGTGCCAGACTGTTCGCTAATGCTAGTTAGCGGCATTTCGCACTCGGCCCTGATGGAAATTGCCTCTGCTTGGGACTGCAATGCGATCGCTGCTGGGCTCGAACAGTTGCAGGCTTCGGAATGGCAGCTCAGCAAAAGCGCTCACCCAACGCTGTGGCTGGAACTCTGCTTGCTGGGATTGGCAAAGGTGCCACAATTAAAACCCCACGTCGCTCTTGGCGCTCTTGCTAACCCCAGGCAGCCCGACCGCACCCAGAAGCTGCCCACCTCCTCCAAGTTGCGATCGCCCCGTTCCAAAGAGCGAGCCATTTGGGAAAAAGTGCTAAGTGCAACTTCTGAGAAGAACCGCGCTTTACTCTGTGCCGCTTCCCTGGTAGCACTGACGGAAAAGAAAGCGGTGCTGGCCGTGCCCGCCCAATACCTGGACAAGTTCAACCGGAACTCCGCTAAGGTGCAGAAGATATTTCTGGCTGCAACGGGCGTCCGCTATCAAGTGTTGTTCGAGGAGAAGAACCCATGATTAGCTTGCTGATAGGGGATGACCTCCACGCGATTCACAAAAAGCTTTCTGCCTTTAAAAAGAACCTCGACCCCGCTTGGATGAGTTTCAATTATCACCGCTTTGATGCTTCGGCATTGAATGAGGCGGTTGACTGCGCCTTAACTCCCGCCTTGGGAACGGAAAAAGCAAAGTTAGTGGTGGTAGAAGGGTGTAATTTCAAACAGTTTACTGAAGAGGCGCTGGAGGTTCTCCAGTTGCTCCCGCAGGTGCCGGAAAAGACGCACCTGGTTTTTGTAGCGCCTTCCATTGACAAACGCCTGAAGGTGGCAAAATTCTTGCTTTCTCAAGCTAAGCTGTTTGAGTTCGACCTTATTCCCCCCTGGCGAACGGATCTCGTTGCCCGATCGATCCGAACTCAAGCTTTGGCAATAGGGCTGTCGCTGAACTCAAATGCTATTGATTACTTGGCGATTGCGATCGGCAACAATCCGGCTCGCGCTGAATCAGAACTGCACAAGTTGGCAACTTACAGCAGTGGCGCTTCCCTCACTTTAAACTCTGTGCGATCGCTGGTTCCTTCAACCACTCAAAATAGCCTCCAGCTTGCCGAAGCGCTGAGGGAAAATAACTCTAAGAGAGCAGTCTACTTGCTGCTTGACCTTTTGGCAATAGAAACTTTCCCGCTGGCGATTTGTGCGACGCTGATTGCTCAATTTAGAACTTGGTTGTGGGTAAAAGCGGCGATAGTTGGAGGAGTTAAGCAAGACGCTGAAATTGCCCGGATTTGTCAAATTGCCAACCCGAAGCGAGTGTACTTTCTGAGAAAAGAAGTAGCTGCTGCTTCTCTAACATCCCTTTCGTCTGCGGTGTCCCTGCTGCTTGATTTAGAGGGTTCGCTGAAGCTTGGGCGTAAAGGGGATTCCATGTTGCCTGCAATTCTGGCGATCGCCCAACTGTTTTCTCCTTGCGAAAGCAAGGAAGCGCGGAGTAGAAGCGATGTAGGGGCGATGTAGAAGATAGTGTTGGTCAATTAACAAGGGGTTAAACCCCTCACCCATAAAAATGGCGGATATTGGCTCAATTTCTAATTGACCACATAGCTGTTGACTCACTGGGGGCGATCGCCCAAATGCTTCATTCTAGGTGACACTCCCTACGAATTCGCCAACAGTCTCAGTAGAAGCGATGTAGGGACGAACGCGAGTGTTCGTTTCCCTCGTTTAACTAATGCAAGAAGTTAAACGGGGGAACTTTTTAATTTTTTACCCAAACACATTATAAAACTTTTTAATTAAACTAAGGTCACTCCAAATCGCTCCCCCAACCGCGCCGGAGGGTAAGCGAACAGCTACACAATAATTAACTCGCATCTTAAGGATAATGTCGAGCCGCAATGCCGGACATTATTCAAGCTTAGTGCGTTAACTCCGATTGACCAAAAGTTACACCGCCGACTTATACCTCTATAAATTTGCTTGTGAGTAGATTTAGGTAGGTTTTTACAAGCGGCAAGCGAATTGCATTCTTTGACAGGCACTCCGTGTAGAGGTTTAATAAACAGCTTTGTTACTTTCATGGCGGTTATTTAATAGAGGATAATTTATTTTAATTATTTGTACATTTTTTATATAGCCTTTCTCAAAAAGATGAGGTATGACTGACAGCTTACATAACCACCCAGACTTATTGGGCCCAAGCCCAACAACGTCCGCGAATCTTTCTGAGAACCGCTATATGAAGGTAGAGCGTAATAATCAATCAAGCATAACAATCAATAAACATTTAAAAAGCTTTAGATAAAATAGTCTTTTGTTAGATCGTTAAGTAGCGCATTGCTAGTTTAAGAAATATGCTATTCTTAAGAATGTAAAGACAGCGAACCTTTTGACAGTGAAGGCGACCTGCCGATACAGCCCGCGCCGCCCCGACAGAGAATAACCCCAGCTTTCTGTTAGGAAACCTTATTGGGTTTAGCAGGCAAAGGTACAAAGCCCCAATCCCCAAATAAACAACCAGGGCTATCCAAATGAATAAAAATGAAACTGTGTCGCTCTCAGTCAGCGACGCGATTCAGTATATTGGTCTTGACCAACTCAAGCCTCACCCTCGCAATGAGGAAATTTACGGGTGCACCGAAAGTATTGCTGACCTGGTAGAGTTGATCCAACTCAAACGCTACGTCCAACCGCTGACCGTCAAAACAGATGGCACGATCGTCAGCGGCCATCGGCGGTGGAGGGCGCTGGCAGCGCTGGGCTGGAAGTCTGTCCCAGTTATTGTCTGCCACTTCCAGACTGAAGATGACGAGCTGTTCGTCTTGGTAGCAGAAAACCGCCACCGCCACCAAAGTCCAGTACAGAGAATTCGGGAAGGAATTGTTGTGGAGCCTATAGCTAGAGAGCTGAGGAACAGACACGCTGCTAAGAAAGCTCGCCACCAAGCTGCTGGCTCAGCAGAGCCGCCCTTAAAGGACAACCAGCAACCGCTGATGGAAAATTTTCCATTGAACCCTATCGACTTAGGTCTGACTCCAAGGGAAATGGAACTGACGGAAAATATCGTGGCGGCTATAGTCGGCTTGGGGTGCGGCAGGAACTACAGGAAAGGGCGCATTGCCGTCAAAGCTGCCGACGAGCTCAAGAGAGACAGCCCCGAATTGGCTGCAAAGTGGTTGGACATTATTAATAACCACAGCATAGATGTAGGGTATCAACTTGCGAAGATGCAGGAGGACAAGCGAGTAGTGGCGTTGGCGGCGCTCTCGTCGGGAGCAGCGAAAACCCCCAAACAAGCTAAAGCTCTGATTAAGGCTGCTTTGAGAAAATCCTCCGCCTCAAAGGAAACCGAGGGCCGCAGTAGTAGCGAGCCGGTTCAAGAAGGCGATTGCGGTGGAGAACGTAAAACTTGCACTCCTTGCGAACCAATTACGGGTGAGGGAGTCAAAACGCGCTTTGGTCCAGACAGCGCGGGGGCATGGGTTATTGTCAAAATCCCTTTTATTCCTAAAGAAAAAATAGCGGAAAGGAAGTGGAATGAATTTTGGGGCCGGATTGTGGAAGTTGGAGCGACTTTGAAAGTCGATATGGGTTCAGAGGTGGTATCGCTCCTTCACTCAGATGTGGTGGCGATATTGAACCCAACGCCGAGTTTTTGCTCAATAGCTGAGCGAATTCTCAGGCTGCAAAGCTTCGGCACGGTGTACGAGTTTGGGAAAATCGTCTTGAACAGGATGCAGAGAAAAGTGGTTTGGGATGCAGCAGCGCTAGCTTATCTGGATGCTGTGGAACAGGTGGAATTGGCGCGGCGGGCGATCGAACAGGCTTTATAATGAGGCTCTCGTTTACTGGCACTAAATTCGGAATTAGCGATCGGTTTCTTTAATACCGATAAACTTATCAACTCAACTCCCGGAGAACCAAAAATATTTTGGCTACACCCATCCTGAACCTATTTGAAGAACATTAACACTCTTTAAGAATACTCAGATGGATCTCACTCAGTACCTTAGCTTCCATCCCGTACAAATCATTCAGAATGGGTTTGATATTGGGAAATTGAAAATACTCCGTCAGTTTCCCAATGCGGTAATTAAACTGAACTTCCCCTCACGAAGGGAAGTTTAAACGTCTGAAACTATTTTTCTGCAAGCGATTTTCAGCTTTTTGGCTCTATATTTTGTACCCATGTAAGACTTGTCGCGCTCGGGCGATCGTCATCTGATGACAACAGAAAAAGCATCGACTGAAACTATTGCCACATCAAGGTTTCATCGATCGTACCCATGTGCCGCGACTCAGAAATGCTATTGAGTCGCACAGTGAGACAGTTTCGAGTTTTTTGCAGGGGGGAAGTTCAGCTGAAAGCATAGGGAAATAAAAGGTTTGAGTTAATCCGCAACAAGCCAACCCATATTACAAGCAGCCCTATGCTGAAAGCCTGGGAAATAAAAGGTTTGAGTTAATCCGCAGCTTCACTGTCACAGGGGCGAGATCCGACTGGTTTGTATTACATCAAGGCTCCAGAGCGTCCGATCGGCACGAATGGGCGATCGCGAGCAGTTTGACTCTCACGACTTTAAATTAATGATATTCTCCTAGAAACTAAAGATACTAACCCATGAAACTATCAAGTTTTGCGGTGGCAGCATTTCTTTCAGGGGTGGCAAGTCGCCAGCCTAATTCATTT
This sequence comes from Microcoleus sp. AT3-A2, assembly GCF_036705685.1. Taxonomy (NCBI): domain Bacteria; kingdom Bacillati; phylum Cyanobacteriota; class Cyanophyceae; order Oscillatoriales; family Microcoleaceae; genus Microcoleus; species Microcoleus sp. AT3-A2. Next base: position 58,334 of record NZ_JAUBVF010000018.1, on the reverse strand, counting down.
ACCTTCAAACACGGTTGCTCAGGCAAGAAAAGAGCCGTTTCCTTTTATTGTTGCAAAGCTTTACAGACAAAGCGATCGCATATAAAACTCCCGTTCAATCCTTTTGGTTCAATAAACCGATTTGTCTTACCCAAAGTCGGCGATTAGCGTGTTCTAAATTCAAAATGTCTTCTAAAGACCAGTGGAAATGAAATGCGATGCAGGCTACCTCCTCATAAACTTGGTCTAGGGGGTAGCCTGGGACTCCCCCGATAGTTCAAGCTCCACATTAAAGGCGTTACTGCATCTGGGACATTTAACAGGAATAGATGCGAGCCCTTGTTGGTTAATTCGATTATAAAACTCTCTTAAATAGGCAAGATCGTAGGTAAAAAGATTTTCTAACTTTTCAGGCGTGACTTCAGATAAATCGCCAAAACTGGTAATGACGAGGGAAAGCATCACTAAAAATCCATAAGCTGGATTATCCTGAACTAAAGGGTTTTTTTGAACGGAAATTTCATCTTTGGCAGTAGCAAGGCGCATAAATCCTTGGGAGTGAATTTTTCCGCCGTCATCTACTAAGCCTCTAGGAAGGCTAAATTTAAACTCTGTTTGCAGGGAGTTTTTATTAGGCATAAGTAGGTTTGTAACAGATAGTCGAGGGAGAGTTTAGGGTTGAGGGTGTTGAATTTTTGCTCCTCATTTTCGTCAAATTGGTGTCTTGAATTTTTCTAATAACAAATTTCGCTGTTGCTGAGCTAGCTTGTAATTGGGATTAATGTTTAAAGCTGCCTCAAAGGCTTCGAGAGCTTCTTGATATCGCCCCAATCCTCCCAGCGCTAAACCTTTACCAGTCAAGGCATAAAAGTTATTGGGACTGATACTGCTAGCTTTTTCGTAGGCTACTAATGCTAGATCGTACCGTTTCAAAGTTACCAACACTACAGCTAGATTGTACCAGGCTTCAAAGGATTTAGGGTTAAGTTCAATGCCAAAGTTTGCAGAATTTAGGGCGTTTCGGTAATCTCTCAAGTTCCATGATGCCACGCTTTTGTTTGCTAAAACATCAGCGCAGTAGTTTTGTGCGAATTCTAAAACTTTTTCGTATTCTTTCAAAAGCCATATTCCTAAATTAGTTCTGTCGAATAAGATTGCGTTACAAGTTAGGTTATCTTGAAACTTTATCTCGCCGTCTAAGGCTTTTTCGTAAGCTTGGATTGCCAACTTATATTGTTTTAAGGTACTGAAGATTCTGCCAGCATTGAACCATGCCTGAGTGTAGTTGGGATGAATTTCTACTGATTTTTGCAGGGCATCCAGGGCATCTTGATATTTTTGTAAATACCACAAAATGACGCCTTTGTTGTTCCAAGCTTCTACCATATTTGGATTAATATTAATAGCTCGTTCGGCGGAAGAGAGAGCTTCTTGGTATTGCCCCAGTCCGATCGACGCACTGCTGTGTTGATTCCAAGCATAAGCGAGATTTTTATCTCCCCAGCTACCGTTGCCCTTTATCGCGCTCTCGCAGGCGGCGAGTGCTTCTTTATAGTTTGCTAAGCGATTGAGCGTCACGCAGCGGCTGACTTGAGCTAAAGCAGATTTAGGATCGATCCCAATGGCTTTGTTATAAGAAGTTAGTGCTTTTTCATTCTGCTCCAATTTTTCAAAAAGAATTCCTTGCTGCGTCCAGGCGTTTGCATCGTTAGGATTAATCGCTAAAGCTTTTTCGTAAGAAGCGATCGCGTCTAATATTTTTCCTGCTCTTTGTTGCGCTATAGCACGGTTGGTAAAAGCTGGTGCTGGTAGCGCATCTATCGCGAGATTGCAAGCCGCAATTGCTGCTTCCTGTCTCCCTAAATTTGATAGGGTGCCGCAGCGTTCAACTTGGGCGAGTGCATCGTCTGGGTTAATACTTAAAGCTCGATCGAACGATGTCAGGGCTGTTTCATTTTCCCCTAATTTTTTTTGGGCTAAACCTCTATTATACCAAGCGATCGCTGGTGTTGCATTGCCCCAATTTCCATTTACTCTCAGTGCTTTTTCTTGAGATGCAATTGCTTCATCATATTTACCCAATTGATACAATGCTTCGCCACGCCGCGCCCAAGCCTGAGAATTTTTGGCGTCAAACTTCAGTAAAAAATCATAGGAATTTACGGCTTCGGCGTATCGTTTTAGTTGCAAGAGGGCATTGCTGCGACTCAACCAAATCTGGCGGTTTTTGCTGTTTGGTCTGAGGGCGATCGCTCGCTCGCAAGCTGCCAGTGCTTCCTCATAGTTTTGTACGTTTTCTAATACCTGACACTGACCGACCCAGAAGTTAAAATCTTTTAGATCGAAGTTGCCCGATCGTGCTTGAGATAGCAGTCGATCGTTGGGGCGAGGAGGATTGTACTCGATTGCCAGCGATTGAGGTGCAGCCCCAAGACTTTGTTTCTGTAGCGACAGCATTAATGTTGCCGTTACGCAAATAAACTTGTATGAGGTACGACCCTCAAGGGCTATATTTATGCAATTCTTAACAGCGAAAGCTAGGAATCGCAACTGTTCTGGAGATATTTTAAACATATAATATCTGAGCTAAATGCAGAAACTGAGGAAGTGTTTTTAACCGCAATCAAACTAAGTTATAGCAGAGATTATTTTATTTTTATAAAGCAATACATTTTTTAACAATGACAGGAGTTGCGCAAAAAGGGGCTTGACACACTACCTGTAGCGATAAAGTACGCAAAGCAACCTAAAGGGGTCATTTGATTCCTTTTAAACTACTTGTTGTTCTGCGGATCGCGCGTGTTCTGAATCATTGGGCGTAGAATTAAGCGAGATTTCGATAAAAAGTTCTCGGCACAGTTCAAGTCCATCTTTTAAAGCATCCAAATCCTCAAAGTATCCTTTTTTGGGTCTGAGTTATTATTTTCTCTACTCGGTTATTTAAGTGCTGCTCGTACACCAATTCTTTCACCCATTGTTGCGGAATATTTTTATATCCAAAACGCGCTCCTAATAGCGCCCCAGCAACGGCAGCATTAGTGTCCGCATCGCCCCCTTCGTGAATAATTTGTAGAATCCCGTCTTCATAAGATTGTGCGTGGTTCAACGCCCAAAACCCTGCTGCCATTGTCTTAAGCGTGTACCCAGTCCCGCCAGTTTCGCCTGGATTTAAGCCTTCATCCAAATCTAGAGCTTCTAAAGATAAATTAGCCGAAAAATCAAAATATTCAAGGATGGACGGGTGGTACTCTTGCACCGCAAGTGCTACTGACTCAATTAGAGATGGGATATTAGTTTCCCCGCCAAGTATAGCTGCGATCGCCAAACTCACCGCCACGCAGGAACCAACGCAGCGCGGGTCATAATGAGTAATCTGACAAACTTGCTCGGCGTTGCGTCTAACCTTCACGGGAGAATTATATTCCCAAATGCCCAGCACAGAGGTTCTCATCACGCCACCGTTGGCAGCAGCTTTTCTCTCGGATGCTTCCCAAATTCGTTTGGCAACTACATGGGGGTTTTGCAAGAAATCAGGGGAATGAACTACAGAATAAACAGTTTGACCCATTCCCATGCCATCACTAATTGCCCAATGATGAAAGCGTCTGGCAATGTCGAGCAGATCGACTTGCTGCCGATCTAATAAACTATCCAGGATACACAGCATTTGGTCGGTATCGTCTGTCCAATCGCCAGGAATCCAACCGCTGATATTGCGATAGCGAACGATTTGATTGTAGTTCCTTAAACCATCGGGATATTCTTGCTTTACTTGGGATTTTGGTATCCATTCTGTGCCAAAACCCAGCGCATCTCCGATTGCTTGACCGAAGATGACACCTCGAATTTTATCGGCTATACTTGAATTCATTCGTGACGCCTCAGCGTTATCTAAAAGTTGCATTCCTTCTTCTTTAAAGAGTTTATAAGCAAAGTTTAAAAAAGTCAATATTTCCCCAAAACCGACCCGACACAATAGGGTTAAATTGAATTAAAATTGCATTTCGCAGCGTTTGCAACAGCCGTTCTTAGCTGCTGTTACGGGGTTTATCGAAGCCGGTAATTGCTCTAAATATACCGCTGGCTCTGTTGCGATGCTGTGTTTGGTCGATCGGGCGAGCTCTGTTAATGTGTTACGCCTGCGGAAACCAACCGATTAGCCAAGTTAATCAGCATCCTCTCGATCGGGAGTGAGGGCGATTTCTATAAACAGTTCTCTACACAGTTCTAGTCCTTGTTTTAGAGCGTAAAAATAGTCTAAGTGATCTTCAAGTTCTTGCCGATCTAATTGGCTTTGGAAAGCTAGTTGTGGAATTTCTTCTCGGATATTTCTACACATATTGTCCAACACTTTTTGAACTCTCCAGAATAAGTGGTCATCATCAAAATCTGGGCGTTCTTCGCACTTCATGCAATCGTGTAATTCTTGACGATTTTTGTGAATTAACTGGACTATTTCTGCGTAAGAAAACATGACTCTAGCTGCGAGCAGGTGCTCAATTTGAAGGTCTTTGAGAGTTATCCCTTCGCCAACTTCGATAAAAACTTCAGCAGGCAATCCAAAAATATCCACTTGACAATCAATCCGCACTTTTCTTCGACGTAGATTTCGATTGACTCGGATGGGAATTTGCTCCCAAAGTTGAGCGGGTAGTTGTAATTCTTCTTGTTCGGGCGATGGGGTTTTGGATTCCGAAAAAGTTGGCAATTGAGTTGCAGCTTCAGAAATTGAGCTGGCTTCTACTGTCCCAAAGGCGTCTAAGGGGATGTAGTGAAAAGCTTCATAGGGACGCGGAGAAATTTCCTCTTTTTCAATGATATTTACACCACCTGTCTCTCCGTCAAGCCCCCCAGAAAAAATTAATTCAAATTCGGTTTCTAATTCCAAAATTAAACCAATTTCTTTGGGAAGATAGAGAGCTTTATACGACAAATACTTTGATTGCTTAATATCTGTAATTTCTTTTTTGACCAGAGTGATTTTATTTATTTGTTTTCCCAGAAGTAAATCTATTTTTGAGTCGCTAAAAATTGGGTCACGACTATCAATAGGAAAGAGTTTTGGGTTTTCTGCAATCGGTAAAAATTGAGTGGGATTTTTAACAGTCGGTCTTGCGCCTTTTCTTGGCTCTCCGGCCTCAGTTCTCTCAATCCAGAGACTGAGAGATATCTTTTCTATAATATAAGCAATTCCTACAACCAGTCCAGAATCTAGAGTCATTAAAATCGGACCATTTCCATGACTAAACTCTGCTGAGGGAGAATGTTCATGTCGATTAAAGCCTACTGCTGGGGGAACTGATTGAAAGCGTACCAACTTGACTATCTTGCGATCTTTAATTCTTGATAAAATGTTAAGGCGCTTGGAAAGAATATCTTCTTGAAAATTTTCGGCATTTTTCTCAACAATCATTGCTATCTCACTTGTTTCTTTAGTTATTTTCGCGTGCGGCATTTAGGAGTAAATCTATCATACCTGCATTGCTGTCCATCTCTCGTGTTGTAGGTTTAAATTTAATATCGATAGGATCTGTAATGTAAACGCGACCATCTTCAGCAATTAAAAATTGGAGATCGTCAATATAAATTTTCTTGCGCTGCAAAATCGCCCTAATTTTCTCTAAATCGTCAATACTTTTCTGGTTAAGCAAGCTGATGTCTGCACCGTCAACTCTTTCTGGTATACCACCTATGCTCCGAACAATCCCCTTAGAACCTTGAGCGTACTTTTTCATTATTATAGCAGGACGGCCGTTATGGGTAGTTGTGCCGAGGACTTCAATAGTTTGTAACCCTTGAGATTCGACTTTCTGCAAGGTTTCGATTTCTGTGTTTAATTCTTCAATCTCTCCTCTTCTCAAGATACCAATTGCCAGATCGTTTCGTCCCTGGATGGCATAAACATCTTTGTTCCCTCCACTCCCAATCCGTTCACCTAACACAACATTCTCATATTCTTGCAAATAATCAGAGCGTACCCGAGTTGGTTTTTCGACAATTGTGCGGCGGGTTTTGGTAGGAGATGCTTGTTCGCGCAGTTCGGGAGGCAAATTTTGAAAAATTTCTTCTCTTGTTCGTTTTTGATTTTTAGGAAGCTCCTGAATCGCATCATACTGCTCGCTAGTAACGTAGAATGCTTCTTCCGCTCCTTCTTTAACTGTAGAAATCTTGCCCTTAATGATGCGAATCCAGTATCCTTCAGGACGAGCCATGCCACCCCAAATTCGTGATGCCTCAGCGTCATCTAAAACTTCCAGTCTTTCTTCTTTAAAGAGTTTATAAGCATCGTCAAAATCGGCTCCTAATTCTTGCCTCAAAGAAGCTAATAATTGCGGAGCTCCTGGATCTTTTGCTTTTTCCAACCGCATCGCTTCCTGCAATCGCACGAGTTTCTCTTGGGGAAGGCGAAATAGCACTTGCACCCCTGCCTGGTTCGCGAGTCGTTCCGCAGCCCTGGCTCCAACCAGTAACTGAGCTCCCTCTCTAACAGCTAGTCCCCCATCAATTCCCGCTAAAACCACATTCACCCAGCCCATGATGTAGTTAAATCTGGCCGCACCTGGGTCGGCGAGTAACTGGTTGCCTCCAGCTTGGCCCGTTTTAGCTACCGTATTCAGGTCCGAGGCTTCCTCGAATTCATAAATTGCTTGCCCGATGCCCATTGTCGAGGCGAGAGCCCCCATAACGGCTCCTGGCAATCCTCCGGTAAAGATTGCCGCCACGGTTAATCCGATTTGTGCGAGGAATCCGAAGAATCGAAAAGTATTTTCTCTCTGGCGTTCGCCTTGAAGATATTCGGTGACGGCAGAATTATCTGCTTCTGGAGTTTCTTTGAGGGTTTCCGCGACGAGCGGTTCCAGTCGCTCCGGGCGGATATCTCCTGAATCAATCCCTTTGATGGCGGCTTTGATGTTTGAGCGAATGTTCTCAAATCTATCGTTGAGAGTAGCAAGCAATTGAGCATCGCTGTTGGTTTCTTTAACATCTCCTGCTGTGAGCAAACCCGAAGCTGGGTAGAGTGCGAGTAAGGTGCCCCGCACTTGCTTGATTTCATTGAGTTTGGCTTGGTTTTGAGCTATTAGCGCTTGCAGTTGGGCAGCATTGGGGCCTGTTCCTGGAGGCCCTCCGGCTGTTTCTCGCACTGTCTGCATTCTTAAGCGCACTTGAAAATCAAGACTGCGATTCTCTAGCTGTTTCTGAGTGCTTTCTAATCGCTCGTCGGCTGCTACGACTTGTCGCAAACGTCCCAACGCTTCTGTGTTGTCTTGATTTTGAGATGGATTTTTTTGATATTTAGCTTGTACTCGTAGGATGTGGAGTTCGTTTTCGTATAACTGGGCGAGTGCTTTTCCTCTGAGGCGTCTCTGAAATCGCTCTACTGGGGTGAGGGGCCGGGCGCGATTTCCTGTTGGTTGTCGAGAGGACTTTTCGAGAGGACTTCCACCAGTCCGTACCTTGTTAGCATTAGGGGTGTTTGTTTGGTCAGCCGACGAGTCCGATATGGTGTTTTGCTGTTGAAGGGTCTCGTCAAAAGAGGCGGGAATTGCTGAAAATGCTTCTGTCGTTGCATCTGGAACAGATTTTTGCTTCTGAGGCATCCCAACAGTCGGCTTGTCCTCATTAGCCTTGGAATTTTGCCCGACACCAGGGGTGGCTGTAACTTGACCCCAGTTTACACCCCGCCTGGTTCCAGTCGGTTGTAGCGATCGCGCCATCTCCTCTAAAGAGGGGCCGTAACCCAGATCGCCGTAACCTATATCGCCGTAACCCAAAGATGGGCCGTAAATTGCGCTCCAATCTACTTCTTCCTTTTTGTTTAATGCGCCGCCAAAAGAAGAGGACGAAGAATTAGAGCGAGATTTTTGCGGGTATTGCCATTCCTCGTATTGCCATTCTCCACTCATCAGATCCTTTCTCCCAGCTCGATCTCCACAGAGTTAAAACTCAGCTTAACATCACACCCGTCGCAATACAACCAAAAAACGAGCGATCGCCGTTAAAAATATTTAACCTTTTGAGAACATATTGCCAACAGGGAATCAAATTGATTTAAATAGATCCTATTGCTGGTGCGATCGAGCGCGTGTTGCTTCTTTTTCTGCGAGAGAATTATTTTTGAAATCGGAGAAGAGATGGGGGGCTGCCAATTTCCATCCCGCAAGCAGGCGAAGATTCGCTAGCCCTCAAGTTATCCGTTGTCCTCACTGCTAGATGCAGCACGATCGCGACATTAATGCAGCGATCGATATCAAAAATGTAGGATTGGTATGTAGGTAGTTTACTAATGCTAGTTGAAATCATGAGAAGCCAAATTTTAACCTGCGGGCTAGGGGCGATCGCGCTTTTGTACCTGTTGGGAATGGGGACAGAAGCGCGATCGCAGGATACCTCAGCAGCGCGGCGGCTGCAGGAAACAAGAAACTGCGCGGGATGCAACCTCAGCAACGCCAACCTAGCAAGCGCCTACCTGCACCAAGCCAACCTGAGAAACGCCAACTTAAATAATGCTAACCTGAGTAATGCTGACTTAAGCGGTGCTTACCTGAGAAATGCCAACCTGAGAAATGCTAACCTGCGCGGTGCCAACCTCAGAGGCGCTAATTTAATAAAGGCCGATCTTAGAGGAACAAATCTCAAAGATACTAAACTTAATGACGAAACCGAAATCGATAGCAAGTGGCGCATTGTCTGGGAAATTGTCAACCAACCTGTCAGCGGTAGAGATCTGCGGAAAGCCAATTTAGAAGGTGCAAACTTGAGCAACCTAAACCTCAGTCAAGTTAACCTAGAAAATGCCAGTTTAGTCGGTGCCAACCTCAGCGGCACAAACTTGCAAAACGCCAACTTAAGCAACACCAATTTATCCCAGGCAGATTTGTTTATTGCCGACCTTAAAAATGCCAATCTCAGCAATGCCAATCTCAATAAAGCAAACCTCAGTCAAGCCAACCTCGATCGAACCAACCTCAGTCAAGCAAATCTCCGTCAAGCTAACCTCAATAGCGCTAACTTGCGCGACGCCGATCTGAGCAATACCAACCTAATGTCAGCCAATTTCAGAGAAGCGGAGTTGACTGGAATTAATTTTAATGGAGCCAACTTAAACAACGCTAATTTATTGAATGTCAGATTGAGAAATAATGACTTGGGCAGCACTAATTTGCGGGGTGCTAACCTCGCCGGCGTAAATTTTAGGGGAATTAACCTCAGAGATAGCAATCTGGGTCGAACCAATTTAAATGGCGTGAATTTGAGCGGTGCCGATTTGAGTGGTGCCGAGCTAAAAAGTATTAATTTGCAACAAGCTATTTTGACAAAAACCAACTTGAGAAACGCGAATCTAACAAATGCTAATCTGGTTGATGCTGACTTAAGAGGTGCCGATTTGAGCGATGCTGACTTAAGCGGTGCTAACCTGAAGAATGCCGATTTAACAGGAGCAAAATTAAGTGGAATTATTATAAGCGAGAGCACTAATTTATGCGGCACAATCCTGCCAGACGGCAGCAAACGCCGCTGTTGATAGTCCGTTCGCGCAGCGGCAGGATATCTATATTTCTTTAACCGCAGAGCACTCAGAGGGCGTAGAGTGCAAGGCGACAGAAGAGATAGATAATTGGACTTATAGCAAGATTGGGTTTTGGTCCGGGTAGGGCAAGGCTGACACAATCTTTTTAAGAGAAGTCTATTTGAGAGCGCAAAGGGAGTAAAATTAATAGGAGAATATTTCGCTTTTTATTCATGCTGAATTTTGCCTAAACATGACTCATCAATCTTTTCCACCACCCCCGATCGATCCTTTTAAACGCCTTCATATTTATGACGGTTTGATGATGAACAGGCAACGGTGGCTGTTGGCGCACGATTACCACCGACGCCGCCAAAACCTTCACTATCAATCGCTCAATCAGCCGGGAATTGTTTGCGGATTGGGAGTAAAATTAATTGCTCCGCCTGCTGAAGTGGCAGCAAAATTTCGCGATCGGCGTTGGTTAGAAATCCAACCGGGAATTGCGATTGATGTAGAAGGAAATCCCATCGTTGTTGACGAAGCTATTGACCGAACCTATCGAATTAAAACCGAAGCACCTGTAACCGGAAGTCTGACAGTTTACTTGGTAGTTAGTTACGTAGAACCTGACAATCCCGAACAACAACAAAATACTGAAGTGTTGCGAGAATGGTTCCGATTTGACGAAAAAACTCAGCCTCCAAGTGCCAAAGAAATAGAAGTGTGTCGGATTGAATTGCAACCCGGTACGGTTAAATTAGAAAACCCGAGCGATGTTTTATTTCCTGAGTTTAATCAGTTAGATTTGCGCTACCGCATCCAAGCCCAAGCCAGACCTCAAGCAGTAATAAAAGTGGCTCAGATGAAACAAAAAGAGTCAGATGACGGGTACAATACTGCGAGGCAAAATTTGAGCGATCGCTACCGAGAAAATCTTTCTTTTTTACTCCAATCTTTTGCCGCACTTTACCCGCATTTGCAAGCAGAACCAGGAATCGGACAAGTCAGCTTGCAAACACCAAAATCCGTCGCTCCTTACGATCTGCTTTATCTAGCAGATTGGCAAATAGTTGAACTAGATGAAGCAGAAATTTACGCGCTCAACACTTATTTAAAAACGGGTGGTATCGTTTTAATGGATGCTCCAACTAATAACGAATCTCTAGTCGATAGCATCAACGACATCATTACTCGGGAATTAGAAACTGATTTGCTATCTTGGCAAGAATTGAGCCGGAATCATCCTCTAAGAACTCAACCTTTTTTATTTGCGGCTCTACCGAATATGGATGGCTCGCCCGTGCAAGTTTGGCAAGGAGGTGGAATTATTTTAGTCACCGGCACTTTGTCAAATGCTTGGGGATTAGATGACGAATCGCTGGATCGAAATGACATCCGCACTGCTCAAGAGTTAGGAATCAACTTCCTGCATTTTGCCCTGCGCCGGCGTCAGATGGTGCAGTTGATCCAATAGACTCTGGAACCTATGGAACCAGTTTAATAAATTTTAACGCTCGGCTGCTGCGGGCGATCGTTGCGCAGCAGTCGATCGACATAACATATGGCAATTAATTCAAGCCAAAGAATTAGAAGAGGGTAGTCCGGTAGATGCAATCAGGGTTGTCTTTCTCAACCAAAAAATGACCGAGCGAGAAAAGCGACCGCTTCTAGACATCGGAGCGCAGGTATGGTATTACAATCGGCTTACAATCGGGTTGGGGAAACCGAACTGATTGCGCTGTAAAGCGCTCGATCCCAGACATCGAAGTACGGGTGCGGTACTGCGATCGGGTTGGGGAAACCAAACTGATTGCGTAGTAAAAACGGGTTTGCTGATTCTTATGTATGCGTTTTAGCAAAAAGTAGCTAAACTGATTAGAGCCATTCTTAAAGAACTCAGGAACAGTTGATGACTTTTTGGTTTGACACCAGCATTAGGCGACACATTCTTAAGAAATATGACAAATTTTACCCAAAGAGATTTTGGACGCATCGACAGCTACATCCATCGACTCCTACGGGCGATCGACCGCCAGCTCCCAAATGGGTTATAAATGGGTAAGCAAGTCCGCCTAATTAAACGTCAGATATAGATAGTGACAAAGCTTGCTGTATCAGTCCCCCTTCCTTCTGACTGATGACAAGTGACAATTATCAACTATCAACTATCAATTATCAACTCTTCCTTCTTCCTTCTAATTAACTTGAAAAGCGCCAAAATTTGTAAAAGCAGTCGTTTCCCAACTGGAGAGCAAAAAGTGCCAAATCTTGTAAAAGCAGTCGTTTCCCAACGGGAAATCAGATTAATCCCTGATATCGCCAACGAATCCGGCGATCGAACTGCCAATGGTGAAAATGAATTCGATATAATCGTCGTCAACGAAAGCAAAAAATTTGCCAGCTTTTACATCGAACTATTAGCAATTGGAGCCGACGCAGAATCAAATGTTAAATGGTACAGTCTCGAACCGGAAGTTTCCGCCAAAAAACCCCCAGGCGAACGCACCACTTTTCACGTTATTATCACTAAACCGCCCATCCCCGTATACGATGCAACTATCGAACTAACTTTAAGAGTATTTTCGGTTGAATATCCTCAGATATTTACCAGTCAAAAAATTAATTTGATTGTTGAAAAAGCTCGAAAAGCTTTAAAGCTCCATCTGCCAATTCAAGAATTTAAAGTCCTGCCGGGAGAACAAGTAGAAATTCCAGTTATAGTCTATAATCTCAGCCAAAAAGCCACAGAGGTACAACTCAATATATCCGGCTTAGATCCCGAATGGATCGATCGAGGAACCGAACAAAGATTGCAAATAGATGCAGGAGATTACCAACAAACAAGTTTTTGGTGCCAGCCTCAAAAAACTACTCAAGCTCTCAGCCAAGCCTATAATTTCACAATTGAAGCCAAATCCGACACCAGCACTCGCAATCCCCGCGAACAAGGAATTTTAGAAATTTTGCCCCTGGGAAATGTCGAGTTTATTTGCAAACAAAAACTGCAAAAAATTCCAGTTATCAAAGTAAAAGGTGCTAAAAAACAACCTAAATTTGCTACTTACGAATTGGAATTCGCCAACTACAGCAATTTACCCCAACAAGTCAACCTGCAAATTTCCGCAAAAGATGTACAACAGTGCGGTTTAAAGATACCCGAACCAATACAACTCGAACCCGGTGAAATCAAACCGATGTACTTGGTGGCAAAAAAGCGACGCCCTTGGTGGCGGCTAAAACGACGGCTATTATTTGAAGTATCGCCGATTTTAACTAATCCTTATACGGCAGAACCAGACCCGCAAATTCGCTCAAATCCCAGCACCAAAGTTTTGGAACTGCAAATTTTACCAATTATTCCATTTTGGCTGCAACTACTTGGGTTACTTTTACTGCTGTTGCTACTTTGGTTGTTGTGGTATCTCAATCCCCAGGATTATCATAAAGGTCCCGTCCATTCCGTTCGTTTGATCGGCAATAGTAGCTTAGTTGTCAGCGGTTCCAGCGACCAAACTATTCGACTTTGGCAAGTCGATCGAAGTCCTTGGCAAATAGATACGCGCCGTCTTAAATATGAAGGTTTTATTGCTGAAGAAACTGGAAAAGCCGTGCGCGTCATTCACCAAAGCCCCAGAGAAGATTATGTGATTGCTTCTGGCTTAGAAAGCGGGGACATTAAGCTCTGGGATGTATTATCAAAGACAGATACGCGCTCTATTTATCAAGGAACAGATCGCGTTTTTGCTCTAACTTTTAGCAAAGATTCCAGCTATTTGTTCAGCGGTCACGGCAGTGGATTAGTGCGCGGGTGGAATCTAGAAAAATCCGCAAAGAGCGAGCCTAAAATTGCCCGTCCTGGCTTTACGATTTATGCGATGAGTATTAGCGAAAATCTGCAAAAGCAAGCCAGTAATCTAGTGGCGATCGCCGGACGGTACAATAAATTATCCTTGTGGGACTGGTATAATCGCCGCATTTACGAACTCAAATACTTTTGGCAAGATGGGCGAGAAGAACGAAAATTTTCTCCTATTATAGGGCAACACCAATACATCGATAGTTTGACAATTGCCGACCCTCAAAGCCTAATGGCTTCATCCGATAACGAAGGACATATTAGTTTGTGGGATATGGATAAAATTCGCCAATGTATTAATAAATCTGTAGCAGTCCTTAAAAACAGCGATCGCACTCAGCCCAAAACAGATGGTTTTGGAAATTTAGTTGTTCCTTTAGAGTGCGACGATGCTATTATAGATCGATGGCATCAAGGTCACGGCAACCAACCCGTTCGAGCCGTTGCCTTAAGCCAAAATGGTTGTTACCTAGCCAGCGGGGGAGATGATGGACGAGTCATACTTTGGCCGTTGGAAAACCGCAAGCGTTCGCCTCAATACCCAGATGGAAAAATCATCGCCGAATTTCCGGGTGTCAGACTCAACAGCGTTGACATTAAAGCATTAGATGATAACCTGTTTATCGCAACCGGTGACGATCGAAATCGAGTCAGACTATATCGCGTTCAGGGGATAAACGAAAATGACAATGCAAATTGCCAATAACCCTCTATTCATCGAAGACCTTTCAACAGAAGCAAATGAAATTATACGAGGAACGGCTGTTAAGCGCGACATAGTTGTCATAAATTTAGGCGAGAAAAAAGCAGACATCGATATTTGGATTGCCGTGGGGGATGCCAAATCTGAACCTTTGCTGCGTTGGTGTACTTTCAGCAGACCAAACCCCCTAAGATTAGAGCCAAAAGAAAAGTGCGAAGTCACCTTATTTTTTGAAGTTCCGCCCCAAGCAAATCCGGGTTTGTACAACTATGACATTTTAATCGAAGCTCCTTTTCAATACCCCGACAAACTCTTTCGCCGCCCCCAGCAACTGCGGGTTTCGCGTTCGGATCGCGATGGAGAATGGGACACCGAACCGGGATTTACCCTGCAACCATTAACCAGTTCGACTAATCCTTACCTTCTCCAAGCAGGAGATAAATTAGAAGTCAAAGTTATTGTGGAGAATCGCTCTAAAAGAGTCGATCGATTTTATGTAAGTTGTCCCGAATTAACCCACGATTGGTACAGCATCCGCTATCCAGAAAGCGGCATCGAAACTGCTGGGATGGTACAAGAAACTGATGGTTTGCAACTCAACCCAGGGAATACAGGTGAAATTACTTTAATCTTGCATCCCCCGGAATTTACTCTAGCTGGTAATTACTTTCCAACTGTTCGCTTGATTTCCAGCAACCGAGAAGATTTAGTCCTGCTGGATGTGGTATATTTGCAACTGCTTAGCGATGAAAGATTGGATGTCCAAGTGCGTCCGCTGTTGCTGAGAATCCCAACGCAAGATGAAAGATTTGAAGTTGAGCTAACTAACCAAGGTAATATTACTCGCGAAATCGCGATCGACGCAAGCGATCGCGAGCAACTTTTTAGCTATACCCCCGAATTTCCTGCCGTACTCCTAACGCCTAAATCTACCAGCAATATTCTCTTTAAACTGCAACCTCGCAAGTGGTGGCGACGTCCTTTGTGGGGAAAAGCACTAGAATTTAATTTTGACATCCAACTGGAAAATAACCATGTTTTACTTCTCCCCGAACCTCTGAAACTTTCAGCGCTACCCAAAGAACTTCCCCAAGGAACTTTGATATGGGAACCCCGTCCTTGGTGGCAGTTTTTGTTACCATTTTTATTATTACTATTATTGCTATTGGGACTGATTTCAGTTGGCGCATTTCTGTTATGGCAGAAATTTTTAATTCAGCCCAAAATCGATCGAGTGGAACCAGTAGCAAAAGTTTATCAAGAAATTGCAGGTAAGCCGATTAATTTTAATTTAACTCTGAGAAATTGGCGTAATTGGGAGTTTAAAAACTGGAAGTTTCAAAAAACTAGCAAGCTGGCGATGGTAAAAATTATTCCTCAAAGTCGTGAAGGAACTGGTATAATTATCAGTTACAGTTATAACGAATTACTAAAATTTTGCCAGCCGATCGACGATCGACTCAATTGCAAAAATCTACCGACTGAAACCAAAAAAGCCGGCGATTATACTTTCAAAATTGAAGCTTATCCCCTACGTCAAAACAAGCCTTCAGATACAAAAGAAACAAATACAATTACAATTCAACCAATCGATACACCCAAAATTATTCAATTCTCTACAGATCGACCAATTTATCGAGAAGGTCTCAAAGAACAGGTGGTTTTAAATTGGAAAATCAGTAATCCCGATCGCATACAAAATTTAATTCTAACTCAGCAAAGTAATAATGCTTCGCCCGTGAAGAAAACTTTCATTCGCTGCAACCCTCAAAACTCGCAAACTCAAGGGCTGCCAGCAAATACGGAAAGTATTGAAAAAATAGACGGTCGAGAGTTTCTCGTTTGCCAAGGAGTAGCTGCAAATGTTACCCAACCTGGAAATTATATTTTCAAACTCGAAGTATTTTCCAAGCAAAATCCCACTCAAGTTTCAGATACCAAACAAACCGACACTATCACCCTTCAAGCTTTGCCTGTTCCCAAAGTTATTGGCAAAATCTTGCCTAACAAATCTACTTACGAGTATCAAGAACCCGTGTTTTTAAGTTGGCAAGTCAGCCACCCAAGCCAAATCAAAGAATTGAGAATTATTCAGCAGGGAAGCGATGGTTCAACGGTTCAAAATAGTTTGTCGCTAAATCAGTGTGAAATTCAGCGATCGATTCGCGAACTTACTGAACCAAATAGTCCGGGAATTATTCAACAAAATAATGCGGGAATTATTCAACAGAATAGCCCGGAGGTTACTCAACAGAATAGTCGGGCAATTACGCAACAAAATAGTTCGGGAATTCTTCAACAGAATACTTCGGGAATTCTTCAACAGAATAATGGGGAGGTTACTCAACAGAATAGTTCGGGAATTATTCAACAGAATAATCGACAAATTACTCAAAAGAATAATTTTCCAACAACTGAACCTGCGAATACCTCGGATATAGCTATCTGTGAAAATATTCGCGTTATACCTACGGCAGCAGGAAGTTATACTTACAAATTGGAAGTATTTCCCGCGCCCAACTCCGCTCGACCTTCTGATATTAGAGGAACGGATTCTATCACAGTTAAACCCTTACCCGTACCGAAAATTACCCAAATTTCATCGAGTAAACCCTTTTATGAAGCTGCTAAAAATGAAGAGATTTTACTCAATTGGCAAATTAGCGAGGCCGATCGAATCAAAGAATTAAGGCTGATAAGCTTAGCAGCAGATGGTTCGGTTAACAGCCAATTAAAACGCTATCCAGTTATTAATAATAGCTTGCCCTCAGAGCTAAGAAATTTTTGTACTTTAACAGCCAATTTGATTTGCCAAAATCTGCCTACTGGTGCCAAACAAGCGGGTGACTATACGTTTAAATTAAGTGTAATTCCCAAGCAAGCATCGGGAGATACAGAAATTGCTCAAAACCTACCGACTGTTAAGATTAAACCCGTACCGCCCAAGCCAGCTACTCCCGCCAATATTATTTATTTTCGAGTCAACGGTCGAGATGTTAGCGAAAAGCCCAAATACGTTTATGAAATTAACAAAGACAGAAAGCCTGTTGATATTATTGTATCTTGGAAAGTAGAAGATGGGGAAGATATTAAAGTTGAATTATTGCCACTGGGAGATGTCCCCAAACCGGAAGGTGCTAAAACTTTGACGCTTAGCAAGCCTCCCAGCAGCGTTACAATTACTTTGAGAGTAACTAATAAAGCTGGCGAACAAAAAATGCAATCAGTTACGATCGATACTATTGAACCCAGCTTTTTAACTCAACCCCAAACACCAACAGCCGGAGGAACCGCACCTGGAGAAACTGCACCTGGAGGAATTGCGCCTAGAGGAACAGCACCTGAAGGAACTGCACCTGGAGGAACTGCATCGGGAGGAACTCCACCTGGAAGTGCTTCGCCATCACCTTCCACTCCGGATAGACTGTCGCCAATTGAATTGCCACCTAAACCGGATTGATGTTTGTTTGGGGTGCGATCGCGGTTCCTGCCCTTCGACTATGCTCAGGAACCGCGTAGTCGAAGGGGTGCGCATAGAGCCCGCCCCTACAGGTTATTGAAAATGGTGCAAGATACAGCGGTTCCCGCTGTTATGAAGTACAATAGCAACAATTAGCAAACCAATTTCTTAAATGTTGAGGATTAATTAAGTTGAGGGCAACTGCAATTATTTGATCGATCATGGACGTAGTAGTTGGAGTGAACATACGCAAAAAAGATTTGAGTTGCGACAACCATTGCTCTATTGGGTTAAAATCGGGAGAGTATGGAGATAAACAAATAATACTCGCTCCTACAGATTCAATCATTGGCTTGATTGATGCTAATTTATGGGCGGGTAAATTATCCATCACTACTACCGCTCCTTCCCATAATTTAGGACATAAGAAATGCTGAATAAATATAGCAAATGCCTGTCCATCCATTGAATCATTCATTGTCATCAATGCTAACACTTTATTCATACTAATTGCGCCAATAGCTGTGACTTTACCACCCCGATAAAATGCTTTTTTTTGGTATGCTCTTGTCCCGCGTTGTGAACGTGCATGAGTTCTACTTAGTCCTAGTAGGATACCAGTTTCATCCAAAAATACTAAATTTTCTGGCTCGATATCTTTGATCTTTTCCCAATACTCCACTCTCAATTTTTGGACTCTTTCAGTCCCGGCTTGACTACTGCGCCATGTTTTTTTTTACGATTGAGTCCTAATTTCTGTAGGTAGCGACACATTGCCGTCCGACTCACCCAATTTCCCGTCTTAATAGCAAATAATTCACATAGCTCTACCAAAGTAGCATCTTGATGCTCAGCCACCAGTATTCTGATGATTGCTTCCGCATTTGCTAGGTGACTGAATTGTGGTTTACCCCTCTGTTTAGGTTGTAAATTTCCATCGATTTGTTGTTGTTTTACCAGTTTTTGTACAAGACTTTTGCTGACACCAAACGTGATGGCTACTTTCCTAATTGACATCTTTTGGGCCAAATGTGCTATCACTATTTTTTTTCGGAGATCGAGGGAATATGTTTTCATTAGTTTTGAATACAAAATGATATTTTGTTATTATTTATTGTACCATGATACAGCGGTTCCCGCTGTATCAGTCAGAACCAAAATCCTCGATAATCATTCTAGAAATTCGTCTGACGCACCCTACAAATCGATGGAGTGTGACAGTTAGGATTGCTATATATGCGTTTGGTTTGCAGTTCCTCAAAAATGTTACACCCAACCTTTAACTTCCGCATCAGTCAGCATTCTCTCCAACTTAACATACTCAACCTGAGTCGCAATTAATAAGTGTTTCATCATCACCGACTCCCCAGCATCTGCTGCCATAAAAGCTGCATTCAAGGCAATATTGCGAATATTCCCGCCTGCTACATTTAACCGCCCTAATTTGCCAAAATCTAATCCATCTGTAGGCGTATTTTTCGGGAAAATTCGCCGCCAAATTTCCGCCCGCTCTTGAGTATCTGGGAAAGGATACTTCACCACAAATCTAATCCGTCGCAGAAAAGCTGTATCTAAAGAATCTTTTAAATTTGTCGTTAAAATCGCTAAACCTTGGTAAGATTCCATCCGTTGTAACAGGTAGCTAACTTCCATATTAGCATAACGATCGTGACTGTCTTTAACATCCGAACGTTTGCCAAAAATCGCGTCAGCTTCGTCAAATAACAAAATTGTCGATCCACCTTCAGCAGCATCGAAAACCCGGCGCAAATTTTTCTCAGTTTCACCAATATATTTGCTAACTACAGAACTTAAGTCAATCCGGTAAAGATCCAATTGTAATTCTCCAGCTAATACCTCTGCTGACATTGTTTTTCCAGTCCCAGACGTTCCAGCAAATAAAGCGCTAATTCCCAAACCTCTTCCTCCTCTACTAGCAAATCCCCATTGTGAATAAACTTTGGTGCGTTGTCTGACGTGAGCCGCAATTTCTCGTAAGGTATTGCGCGCTGTTTCTGGTAAGACTAAATCATCCCAAGTTTCAGCGGGTATAATGCGTTGCGCCAACTCATCTAAACGAGGACGAGATTGAGTGCGACAGGTGTCCCACAATCGATTATATATAGCAGTAGTCGGGTTTATTTCAATTGTTTGTTGTGGGGCCAAGTTATCTGTAAAATCCGTCCCAACTATTTCAGGAGTTTGACCGATCGCTTCGTCACAAACAGCATAAATTGTTAGGGCATTGAGGTTGAATTGTTCTACTAATAATTCTATGTGTCCGTTGAGAGTTGGTGCGATTTCTCCTAAAGCATTATGCCAGATATTTAGTTGTTCTTGTTTAGTGGGAGGATGCACATCAAAAGTGATGAAAGGACACCTGGTTGCTCGACGTTTTTCTGGTGCTGTTATAATTAACGGACTGGTAATATT
Organism: Microcoleus sp. AT3-A2; assembly: GCF_036705685.1. NCBI lineage: Bacteria > Bacillati > Cyanobacteriota > Cyanophyceae > Oscillatoriales > Microcoleaceae > Microcoleus > Microcoleus sp. AT3-A2. The sequence continues at coordinate 38,392 of NZ_JAUBVF010000018.1, read as the reverse complement.
GGCGATAAACTGAGCGATTGCATTCTCTTTAGCTGCGTCTTGGAGTTCCATTTCATCGCAGTCTAATAGCAAAGCATATTGACTGAGCTTCACTTCTCGCTGCCACAGTAATATTAAGCTGTTCAATTCGGCAGTAACGGTCGGAATTACAGCGGTAGATATGACGGCTAATTTCAGATTTGCTATTTCACAGGCAGCAAGCGCTATTTCGGTTTTAGATGCTACTTCGCTGCCGCATAATTGTACTATCGGTAGTGGACGATCGCTAATTGGGAATGAGGCAAAAGAAAAATTGCTTTGCGGGTATATTCCGTTGTTCCTCCAAATTGCTGCTATTTGGGATGCTAAGGTGAAGTGTGACTCGGTTAACGACTTCCTGGGCGATCGCACCAATTTATCGCTTACGGGTATGTGTTCTATAATACCTTTCAACGCTTCATCCAAACAATCGACTCCCATTAAATAGTGCAAAATACGCTCGTTAATTCGCAACGGGCTATAGGTAAGAGTTGTACCGCCGCGCACAACTTCAATTAAGTGCCAGTTGCGTAGCGGACGATCTGGAGAAATAGCATTCCAATGGGGTGCGGTCAAAGCTAACATTGCCAGATTAAATGTAGGATAGCTTAGTTGCGGGTCTCTCTGAGCATCGGCGTACAAACAATCAAAGTTAGCCTGTAATTCCAGGCCAACACATAGCACCAGTATATCTTGCTCAAAATTTGATAAATTAAATCGAGTTGCTAGTTTTTGTAATGCTGGTGGGGCAGGCATTGCTGACGCAGCCTCCATCAGTTCCAATCTAGCTTGTTCTACCTTTAACGAGGGCAGGCGATTTTCTGGCTCTCTAATATAACTTAATAATATTTGTTCGATAAGTGCGATCGATGCCATCAAGTATTTAATATTGGCATCCCGCCATTGGCTGGTTGGTTTAACAACGTTCATCGTTAGTTTGGGTAGAAACCCCGTCACAAGCTTGACGGCTTTACAAGGAATGTGCTGTGATGTATGATCTTAAACTTAAGTTTAACTCTTAAGAGCATAGACTGGGAGAAAAAGCCCGATGACCAAAGAATGGGAAGAAAAGCAAAAACCAGGCTCGGATTCTTTGTCCGGAAAATTAAATAGCGCATCAAACAAAGAAGTAGATCGTAGCGCAGCTTACGGCCCATCTCTAGGGTACGGCGATTTGGGGTACGGCGATCTGGGTTACGGCCCATCTTTGGAAGAGAAGGCGAACTCGCTGCAACCGACTGGGACTAGGCGTTCGGCAAACTTCAGTCGAATCACCGCCGCGCCTAGTGATGAACTTGCTACGCCCACCAAGGATGGTAAACCCTTGGTCAAGGAAAACTTTAAGAATGATGATTTAACGAACAACAACAAACACGCTTCCAAAGGCGATGATAAATCTCCGGGTGGCGATTTCCAAGAAAATTTGATATCTACAACCTTTTTGGCAGGCGAGAATTATATAATTGAAGTACCCGCCGGCCTAAAAGTTGACGATCCGCGCTTCACTTTTGAGATTCAAGTAAAAATATTGGTAGAACAGTTTAATTTTGAAGTAAATGACGCTAGAGAGCTAATTAAATATCTATCCCAACAAGGTTTATCTACAGGAATCAATGTGGTAGGGTATTCCGCAAAAAAACCGGACGGACGGCGCGTTGCTGCTGTGAATGCAAGCAAAGATACGGCTAATTATTATCGAAAAGAGGCGGCCTATCGACGCCAAAGAAAAGTGAACGCACAGAGAGAACAACAGCGATTAGATGTACAGAGAAAACAAGAACTCTCTAACCTACGGCAATCCTACGTTAAAGGATTACGGCAATATAGTTCAGACGTAAGAAACCACCTGAATCAATTATTTTTATCTCTGAGTGCAGAACACAGACAAAATATTGAAGCGAAGACTGACGAATTATATAGAAAAATAGAAAGTAGTGACTTGAATCTAGAGTTGCGTGAGGCGATTCGGATTGCTGTGATGAATCAATGGTTCCGGCCAAACGTAGAAAAGATTTTGAATGGAAAACCACCTGCCCCAAACCCAAGTCGTCCCGCAGCAACCCCTCCTCAAAATAAAAATACTCGGCCACCTAGCTCAAATCTCAAGCAACCAGCGACTAGCCAACCAAGACAATCAGCGACTAACCAACCAAGACAACCAGCGGCTAACCAACCAAGACAACCAGCGGCTAACCAACCAAGACAACTAGGTGCTGAAAGTAACAACGATCGCACTCGTTGGCAAGCCACAGCCAGATCGTTTCAAGAACAATTTGCCACCAATTACAGCCGCGAGCAAATTATCGTCATTCAACGGTTGGTGGGCGCAACACCTGATGGAAATTATGGAGAAGAAACAGCACAAAAGGTTTATCAGTGGCAGCAAAACCATCGAGTACCCAATCCCGATGGTTTAGTCGGAGATGTAACGCACAGGGCAATGGTGGCTCAACTACGCACAACCAATACTGCGGCGGCCGATATTTTATCACCACAGCAAAAAGCACCTCCACCGCCAATCGCAGCACCAACTAACCCCGTTCGTAACGCAACAGACAGCAGAACGCAACTGGAAGCATTTTCTCCAGCCATCAAGACTTTATTAAGCAGGCAAGAAACTTCTCAAACAGAAAATTACCCGCAACTGCTGAGGGTGGGAAATAAACTACAGCAACTACCCCCAGAAGAGTTTGAATATATTTATCAACCTTTTGCCAGCAATCTGGCAGGGGATCTGACTGGGCTAGAGCGTTCAATTGATATCTTTACCAATACCCGCAGCCAAGTAATTGCCGAACTGCAATCGCCAGGAAGAACTTACTTGGGGCAAAGAGTAAACACCACGCTCTTTGGAGAAAAACCCCTCACCTCAAACCCGGCGTGGCAACAAGTTTTAAAAGACTTGATTGCTTCAGTTTTACAATCACCAAATCACGCACCTGAAATACTAGGCGAAGTTTTTGACTTTCTCAAGGAACACTGGGTTCAATTTGTAGGGTTAACAGTTGCTTTAATCGGCGCACAAGCATCTGTTGCTGCCTTAACTGGCATTCCGGAACCTACTTTTCTGAGCAAGGTACTAGCTGTGGCTCTTCAAGGTTTTATCCTAGCTGTTTATGGGGTTGGGATTGTAGTGTCAGTGGAAGGTACGATCGATGAGTTAATGAATTGGTGGAATGCCGCATCAACTGCCAACGGAAATCCCGAACAAATTGCCTCTGCATCCCGTGCCTTCCTGCGTATGGTAGGGAATTTGACCCTATTAATTATTTCCTCCAAACAGTTTCAGGATCAGCTAAAACCGGAAAAACTGGCAAGACTCCAAGCAATGCTTAACCGTCGGCAGCAGATGACCCGACTGCCTAACACCCATGAAGGTTCCACAATAGACCTGGTTCCAGATCCCGCTAACCCCAACAGTTATGTTTACAGATTGCAGCCTAACCCCAATGCTCAAAAGCTTCCACCGTCGTCTAGTCCTTCTATCGATATAACCAACCAAACACCGCCCGCGCCCAGGCCAAGTGGGGGAGGAGGTTCAGGAATAATTCCTACTCGACCTGCATCAATTCCTTCAACTTCACCCACCACTCCGGGGCGATCAACCCCGCCAGCATCTACCGGGCAAATAGCTAATCCGGAGCAAACACTCCCACAACAGGTACAACAGCCTCAAGTTCCTGATACTTTTCTCCCACCTGTGACTGCCGGGGGAGAATTAACACCGCCAACTTCTTCGAGCCCTGTTACTAATCCGAATCAAACAACTTTTGCTGACCCGCCCCAGCCTCCAAATCTCAGTATTTTGCCCCCACAGACTACTGACGGACAATTAGTTGTTCCTTCTTCTCAAAGCACAGCGGGAGTCGAACAACCGTCAACTCAGCAGCATCAGCCGACTGGTGAAACTTCCCAACCTTCAACACCTCAGAGCGAATCAATTCCGCTTCAGGAGGTTCCAGAGGCTATAAGAATATTGCTTTCCACGACTCTGGGTAGGGAATTAAGCCAAGTCCAAGCCCGATCCGCCATTCAGGGTAACTTGGACCATCAAGACATAGAGCGATTAGTTCAATCTGCCGGAAGCTGGAATCGGGTCAAGCTCAACTACGTTGACTATGAAGGTTTGATGAGAGCAATCATTCAATACCGAGAGAGGGTAGTTTTTGAAACCGTTACTGAAGTTTTTAACAGTAACGAGGAATTTCAGCAACTTGATACGTTAATAACAGGTGACGGGCAAGTTCTGGGTAATGTGACAGAAATGGTCGCGGCAGGAAGTACGGACCTGACATCGGACTACGATGTTACTTTTTCTGCTGGGGCTGGGAACGAAGAACTAGAAATTTTGGCGGTCGAAAGATTTAATGAAGTCTTCCGCAGGGACTGGGGGCTAGAGTCGGGTATTATCTTTGATACTAATGTTTACACCTCTGGTCATATGCGATCTGCTGCCTTTAAAGGTGACGGGGCGAAGTTGAATTTGGTGAATAAGTTAGCGAAGGAGTTAAAAAAAATTGCTGGGCAAGAAAATCCACCAGATAAAAAGCAAAGGGCAGAAATTAATAACTTAGTTGCCGAAATCAATGGTATAAAAAATGTAGAAATTACTACGAGTCTGGCTCCGCTAGAAGTGAATAATTTTGACGTATTTACACAGCAAATTACAAGATTGCAAGCTCGTTTAACAGAAAAGGTCAAACAACAGTACCAAAACAGCAAAAACGCCTACGGAGCCGGGCCAGAGTTTGATGAATTAGCTACGGTTATGTCGCTAGTCCACATGAGGGAATTTTGGAATCAAGGACAACCCCCCGGTGCAGACTGGGCTCATGTTGAGAACCGGATGCTGGGCGAGCAAGTGCCTGAAAATGTGAGAAATTTGAACAGGGCACGGCTCAATCGAGCTGGCGATCTCCACACACAGTTGGTCAGTGAACGTCGTAGCAAAATTGAAAATTTGCGACAGGAGAACCCCAATCTAGCAAACAATGAAGCTAATCTAGAAATGAGGGCGAACAACCTGCTTGAAGTAGAATATCTCTACCAAGTGAGGGATAAACTAACTCAAATTCGAGCCGCTGAGCAAAGCGGACAGGGTTCCGAACAGGTAGAAGGATTAAAATTGGAATTGCAAGAACTGCAAAGCAAAGTATTGTTTTTTGCCAACGAAGCTTATATGACCGCTATTTCTGCCGAGCAAGTAGTACTCAACCAACAAATTGGTTTGAATGTTAAGTTACCTACAGCTCAGTACCTAGCCTCAATTAACGAGCAAACGGCTTTTGTCGGAGAGCAGCTCGCTCACATGCAGGGTAACTTTGGCAAAGCGCTGTGGAAAACTGCCAAATATGTTGACCGGATTTTAGCAGCAGTAGATACTATTTACGCTCAAACCGATCGACGAGTACCAAGTCAGGAGGTAATGGCTAGAGTAAACCAATTAAGACCCTTGGTCGCACAGCTACTTGATATTAAGAAAAATCCCAAAAACAACCCCGACCTCACGACAGATGCTCAAAAAAATCAAGCCGCCGCAAACTTGGCTCAGGATAATCGGTCAGTGTTAGGAGCGGATACAGCCGAACTAGGGCGGATAATCTTGGATTTGCAAACTGATGTATATTTAGAAATGCAGAACTACTTGAATCTCCCAAATCAAAACCAGTAGGTCAAAAAAAACTTATGCAATATCGATCATTTCAATGCCTTCGGACTTTCTTCAATGATTCGCGTGGCGTTAGAGCCATTGCGATGAGTCCGGATGGCAGTACGCTCATCAGTGGCAGTCGGGACAGGACGATAAAAATTTGGAATTTAACTAATGGTCAGCTACAGGGGAGGCTGGCAGGACATGAACTTACAGTGACTGCTCTTGCGATTAGCCCAAACGGGCAAATTATCGCCTCCGGTAGCGACGATGAAACCATCAAACTTTGGGACTTCCACACAGGTGAAGTTAGATACACTCTAAAGACTTATGCCGAAGAAGCTAGAAAAGAGATTGCTTGTTTAGTCTTTAGTCATGACGGTCAAATTCTCTACAGTGGCTCAGCAGGTGGCAGTACTTATTACTGGGATGTCAACACGGGTGACATGTTGGGGAACTTAGGGATAATTTCCTTGGGAAGTGCCCTGCTTGCCATGAGTGCCGATGGTCGAACACTTGCAGGTACTTATGCAGGTAGTTTTATAGTACGGACTCTACCTGAACAGAAGAGGCGGTTCGAGATTGAAACAGGTCATAACAGTCCATCGCTGGCTATCAGTCCAGATGGGGAAACAGTCTTTATTGGGGATTATGATGGCAACATTCATCTGTGGGATTCATACCAGGGTCAAGAATTATCGTCTCTGGGAGGACATTCAGGTGTTGTTACTGCTCTTGGCGTCAGTCCCGATGGCAAAATGTTGGCAAGTGGTGATGAAAAAGGCGCGATAAAACTTTGGGAAATCTACTCAAAAACCGAACTCTGTACCTTAGAAGGACATTCAGAAGAGATCACGGAACTTATTTTTACTCCCGACAGTCTAGCTTTGGTTAGTAGTAGCATTGACACCAGTATCAAAGTCTGGGGAATTAGATAAGTTGCCGAGTGATGTGATTCGGATATTAGCATGCCGGATAAATTACTCCAATATCTGCGTTGTTTTAACGATGATAAAAGTGGCGTTACAACCATCGCAATTAGTCCAGATGGACAAACTTTGGTGAGTGGTAATTGGGATAAGACCATTAAAATTTGGCATCTGGCAACAGGTCAACTAATGCGGACTCTGGAGGGACACAAAAGTCCTTTGACCTGCGTAACCCTCAGTCCTAACGGACAAACCCTAGTCAGCAGTAGCTGGGACAAAACTGTCAAAATCTGGGATTTTCACACAGGTGAAATCAAGCACTCCTGGAAAATTTACGAATCAGAAGAATACTGCATAGTGGATTGTTCGGTCATCAGTCCCGATGGAAAAACGCTGTATACAGGGACTCGATACGGCAGCACTTATTACTGGGATGTCAATAGTGGCAAAGAGTTGGGGAACTTAGGGATAACTTCTTTAGGAAGTACCCTGCTTGCGATGAGTGCCGATGGTCGAACGCTTGCGGGGACTTATACAGGTACTTTGAAGGTATATGATTTGCCCCAAAACACTCGGCGATTTAGAGTGGAAACAGGTCACGACAGTCCATCGCTGGCTATCAGTCCAGATGGAGAGACAATTTTTATTGGAGACTATGATGGCAAAATTCATCTGTGGGGTGCACATCAAGGTCAAGAATTATCGACTCTGGGAGGACATTCAGGTATTGTTGCTATTGGTGTCAGTCCTGATGGCAAAATGTTGGCAAGTGGTAACGAACAAGGCACGATAAAACTTTGGGAACTCGACTCAAAAACCGAAATCTGTAGCTTGGAAGGACATTCAGCAGAGATTAGCAAACTGATTTTTAGTCCTGATAATCAAACTTTGGTCAGTAGTAGCCTTGATGCTAGTATCAAAGTCTGGGGAATTAGATAAGTTGCCGAGTGATGTGATTTGGATATTAGCATGCCGGATAAATTCCTCCAATATCTGCGTTGTTTTAACGATGATAAAAGTGGCGTTACAACCATCGCAATTAGTCCATCTGGACAAACTTTGGTGAGTGGTAGTTGGGATAAGACGATTAAAATTTGGGAGCTCACAACAGGTGAACTCATGCGTACTCTGGAGGGGCACAAAAGTCCTTTAGTCTGTGTAGCCTTCAGTCCTGACGGACAAACCCTAGCCAGCAGTAGCTGGGACGAAACCGTTAAAATTTGGGAGTTTAACACAGGTGAAGTGAAGCACTCGTGGAAAATTTACGAAGCAGAAGAATACAGAATAGCTGAGTCTTTAGTCATCAGTCCTGATGGAAAAACGCTATATGCAGGTATTCAAGGAGGCAGTACTTATTACTGGGATATCAGTACAGGTCAAGAGTTGGGGGATTGGATATCTTCAGCAGGTAGTAACCTGCTTGCCATGAGTGCCGATGGCCGAACACTGGCAGGAACTTATGCAGGTACTTTGACAGTAAGGGATTTGCCCCAACACACCCGACGCTTCAAAACTCAAACACGCCACAACAGTCCATCACTGGCTATCAGCCCAGATGGGGAGACACTGTTTATTGGAGACTTTCATGGCAACATTCATCTGTGGGATGCACGCCAGGGTCAAGAATTATCGGTGCTTGGGGGACATTCAGGTGTTGTTAGAGCTATTGCTGTCAGTGCCGATGGCAAAATGTTGGCAAGTGGCGATGAACAAGGCATTATCAAACTTTGGGATCTGGACTCAAAAACCGAACTCTGTAGCTTGGAAGGACATTCAGAAGATGTCCTCGGACTGATTTTTAGTCCCGATAATCAAACTTTGGTCAGTGGCGGTCTTGACACCAATATCAAAGTTTGGGGAATTAGATAAGTTGCCTACTGATGTGACTGGGTTATTAGCACTCTATTTAGTGTTTTTCTCTGGCTTAGTATCTGGCATCAATTAACGATCAAACGGCTTTTGTAGGAGAGCAGCTCGCTCATCTGCAAGGTAACTTTGGCAAAGCGTTGTGGAAAACTGCCAAATATGTCGATCGGATTTTAACAGCAATAAATGAGATATACAAGCAAACAGATGAACAAGTACCCAGTCCAGAGGTAATGGCGAGAGTAAATCAATTAAAACCCTTGGTTCAACAGCTAATTAATATTAAGAGAAATTCCCAGCTCACCGATGCTCAAAAAAACGAAGCCACCGCAAATTTGGCTCAGGATAATCGGTCAGTGTTAGGAGCGGATACAGCCGAACTAGGGCGGATAATCTTGGATTTGCAAACTGATGTATATTTAGAAATGCAAAACTACTTAAATCTTTCAAATCAAAACCAGTAGGTAAAAAAAATTATGCAATCTCAATCATTTCAATGTCTTCGGACTTTCAATGATTCAGCCGACATTGAAGCCCTTGCGATGAGTCCAGATGGTAGTATGCTCATCAGTGGTAGTTGTGACAACACCATAAAAATTTGGGATCTCAGAACAGGTCAACTCATGCGTACTCTGGAGGGACATAAAAGTATTCTGACCTGTATAACCCTCAGCCCTGACGGACAAACCTTAGTCAGTAGTAGTTGGGACACAACATTCAAAATCTGGGAGTTTCACACAGGTGAAGTGAAGCACTCTTGCCAAATTTTTGACTCCGGAGCGGAAGAATTCAGCATAGTTGATTCTTTGGTCATCAGTCTTGATGGAAAAACGCTGTATACAGGTACTCGAGGTGGCAGCACCTATTACTGGGATATTAGCACGGGAAAACAGTTGAGGAGATGGAGTATTTCCGGAGGTTCTTTGCTTGCGATGAGTGCCGATGGTCGAACGCTTGCAGGGACTTATACAGGTACTTTTATAGTCAGTGATTTGCCCGAATACACTCGGCGGTTCAGAGTTGAAACACGCCACAACAGTCCATCACTGGCTATCAGTCCAGATAGGGAGACAGTCTTTATTGGAGACTATGATGGCAACGTTTATCTGTGGGATGCACGCCAAGGTCAAGAATTATCGTCTCTGGGAGGACATTCAGGTATAGTTAAAGCTATTGGCGTCAGTCCCGATGGCAAAATGTTAGCAAGTGGTGATAAACAAGGCGGGGTCAAAGTTTGGGCACTAGACTCAAAAACCGAACTCTGTACCTTAGAAGGACATTCAGAAGATATTAGCGGACTGATTTTTACTCCCGACAGTCAAACTTTGGTCAGTAGTAGTGTTGACACCAGTATCAAAGTCTGGGGAATTAGATAAGTTTCCGACTGATGTGACTTGGATATTAGTGTTTAATTCAGTTTTTTTATCGAGTTGAGTATCCAGCATTACTTAACGAGAGCAGGAGACCATCTGGCCCTTAGTCCCAACGGCGATCATCTTAAAATCCAAAAGGCGTTAATGCTATTTTGACAATTTTTTCTGATGCCATCTCTTATCCGGTTTCAAAAATGATCCGATCGAATAAAAAAATTAAGGCTCTGAGGAATAAGATTGATGAGCTTGGTGGTGTTTATGATTGGACTTGATGGGGGACTCCAACACGCACTCAAAGCAATACCGCAGCAAATCAGAATGGTTCAAGTAATGCTGAAAAAGATTCTTTACAGGAGTTGAGACTAAGATTGTGTACCCATGTAAGACTTGTCGCGCTCGGGCGATCGTCATCTGATGACAACAGAAAAAGCATCGACTGAAACTATTGCCACATCAAGGTTTCATCGATCGTACCCATGTGCCGCGACTCAGAAATGCTATTGAGTCGCACAGTGAGACAGTTTCGAGTTTTTTGCAGGGGGGAAGTTCAGTTTAAAGAGTGGCTGGCGCTCTTCTTTCCATCCTCCATCGCCCTTCATCCAATTTCCACGGAGGGACCAACATACCCACTATCGGTATCCACTTCCAGCGGGCTCTCAGCACCATCAATCTGCACCCGTACTAAATATTCTCCCGCCTTCACATTCAAAATCCGAAACACGATTGTATCGGTATCCCCCTCGCGGAGTTTGGCGGCAAAAATGTAATTCATCGGATTGCTATTCGATCGCTGGTTCAAAAACAATAATGCCTGCTGCTTGCTACCAACAGTTAAATCAACTGCCAGCGTTAATTCTGCCGAATACAGATCGTCACTATTCCATAAATCCGATACCTCTGCTTCCCCTACAATCTGCGGGCACAAAACAAACGGCATCACATTCGAGGGTATCGTCCTCTCTAACTCGAACGAAGCGAGATTCACTATTGGATGCAGCACCTGCAATTGTTGTACCCCCGCCCGCAAACCAAAAGCTTCTTCCTGCGGTAGCGAGGATAAATCCAACCGCAATTCTTGTTGGCTAACCTGCTGCGGCGTCACCCTCGCCTCGCCAATTCTCACCTGTACTAGATCTGCTTGCAACCGCTGGCCGCGAATCACCAACGCACTATCAGCGACAATCGGTTGATTTGCCCCAGCCTCGGACACCGCTTGCTCGACGATCGGCTGGTTGGGAGTCGTGTAAAATTGCGCGCTTCTCACCGGTAAAGCTCGGCCGCTCGGTTTGTTCCCTTCAATCAAAACTGCTCCACCTTGACAAGCAAAAGATAGCACGTAAGGCATCTGGAAAAACGCCGACCAAATTTTCGACAGTTCGTCGGTATTCATTTGGCTGGGAACAATTGTCACTCGCTCGACTTGCTGTTCCAAAGTAGAATCTGCCAAATACCTATAATTCGAGTTATTTACCGTTGCCCGAATCATTTCAGGAGTCAATACCGGATTGTCAACAACCGCACGCACGGCACTACCCAGCAGGCGTTGGGGTTCTAAATCGAGCTCGTTGCCGTAAAAAGTCAGCATATAAAAAAGGTCCAATCCCGCTTGAGCGTGTTTGATTAATTCTCCCTTGGGGCGGCGGTTTCGTAAGTCGTAATTCCGCCAAGCAGGATTTGGTGTAACTTGATACAGATAAATATTCATTCCTAGTTCTGGTGTTTTACCGCCAGTTGCTTCGGGGCGCACCGTGGTAACTTTGGCCCCCGGTAGATCGAGTTGAATCGCTGATTGCAAGAATCTTGCAAGTGTGGCCGTGACGGTGGCGATCGCCAGATAGTTGCTCATGTTAAGTAGAAGGAAGAAGTCGGAGGGAAGACCGAAGTTGGAAGAAAAGCGAGCCAGTAAGCCTTTGGGCGATTGGGCTGTTGCGTTTAATTAGGTGGACTTACTTATCTCAAGGTTAAGTTAAAGTTAATTTACCATTTTGTGTAAAGTTTTGATGAAGCTTCTGCTAATTCTATAAAATCATGCAACAATAATCCAGACCGAGCGCAGATAAATATCTATCGGCTACTCAATGAGTTCTGTAGCAGTATTTTATAGAAAGGGAATTGTTAAGAAAAAAAAATCTCCCGGTAGTTGATTGACAAAGCATAGTAGTCTAAACTAGATACGTTATTCCACCAGCCGTTATTGTTGGTAGAATAATCGCACAAATCAAACATCGCACGCAATTACTGAAAGCACGATCGCAACAAGGTTAGCTTAAAAGTTAGCTTAACCCCTAACAGCAATCGGTTATTAAAACGTGGCGGCTAATGCGGCTGGGTGGGAATTTTCAGTGGAAATTTAAACGTGAAAATTCAGACAAGCAAGGCATCAGAGTCAAAACGAGCAAAAGTAATAACTGGTATGCAAGTGCGGTAAGCGAACAGGGTAGACAGCAACAGGTAAGTTTTTCCCTTTCCATTTAAGGAAGATATCTATGCCAAGACTAGATTACTTTGCCCCTGGTGTATACATCGAAGAAATCGATCGAGGTAGTCGCCCGATCGAGGGCGTGCAAACCAATATCGCAGGTTTCATTGGATTTACCGAAGCCATACGCGGTGGAGCTGAAATAGGCAAGCCAATGCTGGTAACCACTTGGAACCAGTATTTAGAATATTTTGGCAAAGAAAACTCGGATGGATTCACAGACTTTAACGCCTACCTACCTTTTGCTGTTCACGGCTGGTTCTTAAACGGAGGGGCTCGCTGTTGGGTGGTTAGCATCGGCACCTGCCTGCCCAAACCCGCTTCCGACACCACCCAACCAGGACCGGAATCCAACGCGATCGCGATTAAAACTACCGGCAGGCGCGAATCTTTGCAGTTTGCCCTCAAACCGGAAGAAGCAGAAAACGGCTCAGTTACTGTGGAAATTATCCCCAGCGAGCCAAAACATATTCCCGAAGACCCTAATGTCCCCGCCCCCATACCAGCAGAATTTTTCACCGTTGTAATTAAACGGGAAGGGCAGGAATTGGAAAGACACCCACATCTGACAATGGATCGGAACGTGCAGCCAGAAGTGGGCGACTATATAGTTACAAAACTTCAAGAACAATCCCAGTACCTCACCATCACCGATCTAACCCAACGGGGACTCCCGCTTGCCCGCCGTCCGATGGACGGGCAATATGAAGTCAGCCCTCCGCCCGTATTGCCGACTCAAGAAAACTTAGCGCGATACGTACAAGGGGTACGAGACGATCGCAGCGGCATTCAAGGGCTTTTCGAGATCGACGAAATCACAATAGTTGCCTGTCCAGACTTAATGCTGGCATACCGGGAAGGCTTGATCGACCAAGACCAACTGCACGGCTTGATGGAGTTAATGATTAGCCTGTGCGAAAACGCTGCCCCCAATCCGCCCAACCGCATGGTCGTTTTAGATACGCCCCACGACTGCGTGAAACCGCAACACGTCGTAAATTGGTTGGATAACGAATTTAACCGCCGTTCCATGTTTGGGGCGCTTTATTACCCTTGGCTTAAAGTTGCCAATCCCCGCAACGCCGGAAAACCAATTTACGTTCCTCCCAGCGGTTACATGATGGGCGTTTGGTCGCGCACCGACGAAACGCGAGGAGTTTACAAAGCACCAGCTAACGAAACCCCGCGCGGCGTCATCGGTTTAGCCTACGATTGCAACTTTCGAGAACAAGAATTACTAAACCCCAGAGGCATTAACTGCGTCCGCACTTTCCCGAATCGAGGAATAAAAATTTGGGGGGCCAGAACGTTAGTAGAACCAGAAAAAACCGAATGGCGTTATATCAGCGTCCGCCGCTTGATCAGCTATATCGAGAAATCAATTGAACTCGGCACTCAATGGGTAGTATTCGAGCCAAACGACCAAGATTTGTGGGCAAGAGTGCGCCGGACTGTCAGCAATTTTCTCGAACGGCTGTGGCGAGAAGGAGCGCTGTTTGGTGCCACACCCTCGCAAGCATTTTACGTCAAATGCGATGAAACATTAAACACCCCCGACACGATGATTCTAGGTCGTTTATATGTAGAAGTAGGCGTTTGTCCGGTCCGACCGGCAGAATTTGTCATCTTCCGGATCAGCCAATGGAACGGTCAAGACGAAGAATAAAAAGGTAGATTTCAGGATTTAAATTTTAGATTTGAGATTTAAATTGAATCTGCAATCTGAAGTTTAAAATCTGAAATTATCAATCCATCATTGTCCATCACTAAAAATCACAATGAGGTTAACGTATGGCGCAAACAGAAGAATTACTGGTCAGTTGTAGGTTTTATTTTGAAGCTGACGGAATCACTGACAAACAAATATTAGAAGTCTCAGGTCTCAGTGCGGAAAACCCCGCTGCTGGGGGTGACAAAGTATTGGGTTCGGGTAAAAACGCGATTAACTTGCGTCAGGCTGCCCCCACAAGAGTCAAATTCACTGCGGTTGTCGTTAAAGTTGTCGCCACCACAAATAAAGACCTTTATAAGTGGTATGAAGATTGCAACAAAAATGAAGGAGGCAAGTCCGAGTGGTCATCAAACCGCAAAGCTTCCTCAGTCACCGTTTACGACCAAGGTGGAGAAATGAAAGCTCGTTGGGAACTGCTTAATTCTTATCCCACCAAGTATGAAGGACCAAAGCTGGAAGCTGGCTCTAATGATGTGGCAAACGAAACTTTAACGCTAGTTCATGAAGGCGTTAAACGAGTCCAGTAAGTAATTTTAGATTTTAGATTTTAGATTGAACTTAAATCTGAAATCTGAAATCTAAAATTAGCAAGGAAATAAAATGTCTAACCTGATTAACGATTTTCCCGAAATCCTCACAAATTGTCGGTTTTATATCGAATTAAAACTGGAGGGCAGCCAAGACCCAGTTGATGCTTATTTTATGGATTGCAAAGGATTTAAGCACACTCAAGATGTGATAGAAGTTTGCGAGGTTACACCCCAACGTTGGGGTGCGGCAAAATTCGGTCAGGTTGTCCGCACGAAGGTGCCTGGGAATGTTAAAACTAATAACATAACGCTGCGCCGCGGTATGACTAAATCCACAACTTTGTGGAAGTGGTTTGAAGCAGTTCAAGAGGGAAATTGGGCTAAACAACGCCGAGATGGATCTTTAAGTATCTACGACCAAGCCGGCAGCCCGCAGGCAATATTCCAATTTTTAGGGGCCTGGCCTGTCAGTTACATTGCTTCCGATCTAAGTTCTGCTGGTGGGGATTTGGAGATAGAAGAAATGGAAATTGCTGTAGAAATGTTTACTCGGCAACAGTAAGTCGCGATGTTTCAAACCGAGTTTGAATTTACTTTACCCAAGGGTTTCTTAGATACAGATGGAAATTTACACCGCAAAGGCGTGATGCGTTTAGCCAAAGCAATCGATGAAATTTTGCCATTGCGCGATCCTCGCGTTAAGTCTAACCCCGCGTATTCTACGGTAATTATTTTATCGAGGGTAATTACTAGATTGGGTGCATTAGACGAGGTAACTCCGGTAGTTATCGAAGAGCTTTTTGCCTGCGACCTAAATTATTTGTACCAATTTTATCGCCGGATTAATGAATTGGAAGATGACAATACAGGAATTAAAGATAGAGAATTAAAAGATAGAGAATTAAAAGATTCTACAAAACCCTCTAAGTAATAGCTACCAGTTACCAATTGTTAAGCGAGCGCTGGTTAAAGTTATTAGAATTTCTGCGCCTTGATTCTATTTAACCTGGGAGGATGGGGTGAAACTGGTCGATATAGTAAATTCAGTTGGCAGCAACTTTCGGGAGGTGGCAAACTTTGTTCGCTACCCCCTCCAAAACCTCTCCCGGACAGCGATGCGCCGCGCTCAAGAAGAATATGAAAAAGTTGAACTCCCCTGGGGTAAAAAAACTGAAACGCGGGAAAATTCGGTTGCCGAATCTAACGGACATCGGGAAACAAGAAACTCAAATGCAGGCAGAATTCCTGTCCCACAAGAGTTAGTGGAAGAGTCTAATCCTAGAACACCCCAACCCCAAGTAAAAGTAGTAAATAGTAATTTAAGTGAAGCAGCAAATGCAGTAACGATCGCGGCGGCAAATCGATTAGCTCGAAGAAAAAATCGCAGTGCTGAAACTATACCCATTTTGCCAAAAGATCGGGAAATTAGCGGAGGTCGTCGCGGCAGGTATCGAATTGAAGGATTTTTGCAAGATGGGGAAAGCGTGCGAGTTTATCAAGGAACTCAGGTGATGAATAACAAGCCGATTTTGATTAAAGAATATCTGCTACCAGATGGAACTTTTAATCAAAAAGAAGCAAAAGAGCGGAAAGAAAATTTTGAAAAGCTAGCAAGCTTGAATCTCAAGAATGGGGGAGGACAGGATTTTCGTTTGATTAGTCCTTGGGATGCGATCGCGCCAAGCAATGAAAAACGCTGCTACTTAATTTTCGAGCCACCGATTCACAATAGCTTAACTTTAAGAGAGTATTTGCTGAAAAACGGTGCTATGACTCCCCAGCAAGTGCGCGGAGTGTTGTATCAAGTACTCCAAACTCTTTGGTTTCTCCACAGTCACAGGCTGCGAATTTTTGACGATGAGTTAAAACAAGGCATACCCCACGGCAATCTCAGTCTCGATAGTTTGTCAATCGCGATCGACAGTCAGCCATCCGCACTCGACGAACCGCAATTTTTTATCTACGCAGCCGATTTGGCGCTGTGGGAAGATTTATCTCAACCACCCACTGCTAAAATTAGCGAGCGATCGCCCAAACAAGATTTAATCGATCTGGGATACGTAAGTTTTTACTTATTATCGGGAACAACAGTAGACCCCGATACCTCTCAACCGCTTAACCCCAAACTTCAACAACATTGGCCTGAATTTAAGGATGTTAGGCTCAAAAAATTTATCTATCGTTTGTTAGGAATCGACCTGCCATTTAAAACAGCTTTTGAAGCAATGCAAGCGCTTTTAGCACGGCTCCCAAGCGAAATTGAAGCGCCAGCAGAGGTGGATGCAGAACCGGACATACCGGAAGAAAACACCCGTAAGTCTTCTGTTCTTTTGTTGCTATTAGTGATTCTTGCCTTTGGTTTACTGGCGGGACTGTTATGGCAAATTATTGCGAAATTGCTTCACAATCCGCCTCAACTTGAACTGCCGGTTTTTAATTCTTCTGAACCCTGCTGCCTCGCCCAGATCGATCGAGTTCCAACAGAAAATGCTACCTACATAATTGAAACTGACGGTATTTGGAGTTACATTTTCAATACTGTCAGTTTAGTTTCTTATAATAAAACGTTCACCGAAGAACTCAACAATCGCGAGCCGAGATTAAAAAATTATACGCTCAATATTTCAAACACAAACGTAATAGAGGCAATTAGAGCCAGGAGAGCAGACTTTGCCCTGACTACTTCTATAAAAGATTTACCCGATGACATGGAACAGGTTGAAGTTGCTTATGATGGATTAGTAGTATTTGTAGCTTTCAGCGATAACAAGAGACGCCAGAGTATCCCTAATGCTTTGAATGGCAAAATTACTCTTGACCAATTACGAGAAATTTATACAACAAAAACCTTGACTGACTGGTCGCCTCCAGAGGGAATTAATAGTAGCATCCAACCTTATATGCCGATTGATAACCGCCAAGCTATTCAAGTTTTTGAACAGTTGGTGTTTAAAGAAGAGCCACCACAAGAGTTTACTGATTTGGCAAAAAAAATGACTGGGGAGATTCGACCAAAAATCGATCGGAAATTAATTGATGAAAGTTATATTTTAGGAGAAATCCTCAAAGATTTCGAGCAAGATCGAACGGTGGGAATAGGTTTTGGTTTGCTCAGTCGCGTGTTTAATCAATGTGCCGTTTACCCCTTAGCAGTAGGAGAAAAAGGTCAAGAAGTTCAGCCGTTAGTTCAACAGCTCGATGGCGAAGTAAAACCGATCGAACCGACAACCGATCTATGCGATGATAAAGGAAGTTATTGGCCTGATGTTGAAGCATTCAAGTCTGGTAGGTATCCGTTAACCTACCGTTTGGTAGTAGTTTATCCGAAAGATGAAATGCGATCGGCTGCGGGGAAAAAATTCGCCGAGCTGCTAAAGACAGATGAGGGACAACGCTTGCTCAGCGAAGCCGGATTGGTTCCACTAAGAATTTTACGTGAGAGAAATTAAGCTATGAGTGCAACGAAAAACGATGAAAATGCCCAATTAATTGATAAAATTATTGTCGATCCAATACTACTGCGAAAGTTGAGCGATCGCGTTTACGAATTGATGTTGGAAGACTTGAGAAATACTCGCGATCGTGCTGGAAACTATAGAGGGATGATGTAATGTCTAAAAACGGTGAAGTCACGCACGAACTCAACTACGTAACTGCAAACCGCTTTTACGTAGAAATGGAAAGTAATATTACAGCTTCGTTTAGTGAATGTTCGGGATTAGGAGTCAAAATCAAAAAAGAAACTTATTTTGAAGGAGGCGTCAACGACCAACAGCGAATTATTTTAGGTCAAGCTGAGTTTTCCGATGTAACTCTAAAACGCGGTATTACCG
This sequence comes from Microcoleus sp. AT3-A2, assembly GCF_036705685.1. Lineage (NCBI taxonomy): Bacteria > Bacillati > Cyanobacteriota > Cyanophyceae > Oscillatoriales > Microcoleaceae > Microcoleus > Microcoleus sp. AT3-A2. The sequence continues at coordinate 19,982 of NZ_JAUBVF010000018.1, read as the reverse complement.
AAGATTTTGCTTTTTGGGATTGGATAGCTAATACCTTAAGCGGAGAGCAAAAAGAACGGCGAAATGTGAATATTTTGCTGTTTAACCAAGCTGGGGAAACCATGCAATGCTGGACGTTAGTAGCAGCGGTACCAATTGGTTGGAGAGCACCATCACTCCAAGCCAATTCTAACACGGTAGCGATTGAAGAATTGACCCTAGCTCATGAGGGATTGAAGATAGCAAAATCCGAAGGAGGAGGTGCAATGAAACTGCAAGGTGGACGCCATGCTTCTGGCTTTTTCTTATAGTAATGCTAATTCTCCACAATCTTGCAACAGTAGCCGATCCCGATAAATTTTAATTCGATCGTGCAGCAAAATTGATATTGTAGCAATATTTTGGAGAACTGGTATAAATTGAAGTAAAAATCTGCTTTTAGATAATTATTATGACTCTAAAACCTCTGGGTTTGAAAGATTCTTTAATTCAACCCTCTTCTCTTGAACCATTGCGATCGCCACCCCCTTTAGAGCAATCTTTAACTCCACTAGGGCCAAGCTTGCAGCCGTTGGGTAATTCTGTGATGCAGCCATTACTAGAGGTAAATGAAGATTGGGAACTCGGCAACTGGCAATTAGACGCGGGGATGCAAGGAGGGGAAGATGCGGGAAATTTTGCTGGGAGAATTTCCCGGTTTTCCGATGACCGATTATCTATTATAGATAGAACTGAAATTAACTCACAAGCAAGCGAAACGCTTCCTTCCCAAAAGCTTGAAGAAAATTATCCGACAAATAGCGGAGGCGAAAATGAGTCTTTATCTGCCAATGCAGAAGCATTGAATACCTCTGAAAGCCCAACGAATAATATCGCTCAACTAAAACCTTTAGGGATTTCAAAGCCTCTCATTCAAACTGCGGGTTTGGAAATTTCCAGTTTATCAGAATTGCCTCAATTTGTACAAAAGCAAAGTACACCTAGTTTAGAAATTTTTGGTTCCGTATCTGAAGAAAGTTCGAGTTTGTCTAATTCGATATCAACAGAGCTATCAGATTCGATGTCAACAGAGCCATCAGATTTGCCTGTAATAAGCAGTTCTAACAATCGTTATTTAGGTTTTAACGATCGATTAATTTCTCCCTTTATAGCTGAACTTTTACCGCAACAGCCAACGATTTATACCGAGAAACTAAATTTAACTACGGAGGATTCGCCGCCCGCATCTACTATCAATAGGGGAGAGGTAGAAGCGATCGCGCCAGATTCACTAAACTTAATCTCACCTCAAATTTATCCATTATCATCTCAAGAATCTGTATCACTACAACCAGAAATAAGCCAAGAGCACAAACAAGATTTAACAGTCAGTACGAAGGGACAAGTGGAGGCAAGCGGAGCAAGTTCGCTGGACTTAATTCAATCCAAGCCTGCACCAACATCTCCTCAAAAAATTACAGCGTCACAGCCAGAGACTCTCGTACAAAAAACAGAAGATTTAACTGATACTACTGAGGGAGATGTAGGAACGATCGCTCCAACTTCTCCCAACTTAATTCAATCTAAAATTTATCCTTCATTATCTCAAGAATCATATCTCTTATCGCCATATATAAATAAAGAACAACAAGGTTTAACAGCAAAAACTGAAGCCGAAGCCGAAGCGCTCGCAGCAGATTCATCCAATTTAATCCAAACAAAAGTTTCATCAACACCCACTCAAGAAATAATAGCGCCACAATTAGAAACAATTCAAGAACAACAAAATTTAACAGTTAAAACTGATGGACAAGTGGAAACAAGCCTACTAAGTCCGTCGAATTTAATTCAATCCCAACTTGCACCAACCTCCTCCCAAGAAATTACATCGCCACAGTCAGATACTCTCGTACAAAAAACAGAAGATTTAACTGATACTACTGAGGGAGATGTAGGAACGATCGCGCCTACTTCTCTCAACTTAATCCAAGCCCAACCTTCTCCCACATTATTACCAAAAGCAATTGCAAAACAACAAGATTTAAGGGCTCAAACTGAGGTAGAGATAGAGGTAGAAGCGAGTGTTGCAACTTCTCCCAACTCGATCCAATCTAAAGCTTCCCCAGTATCAACTCAAGAAGCTGGCTTATTACAGCTAGAATCTACGGGAGAAGAGACTAAAAATTTAATCGAAGAGGGGGAAATGAGTGTTGCGACTTCTCCCAACTCGATCCAATCTAAAGCTTCCCCAGTATCAACTCAAGAAGCTGGCTTATTACAGCTAGAATCGCTTCCAGAAGCAACTGAAGGTTTAACAGAAGAAGAGGGAGAAACGAGTATTGCAACTTCTCCCAACCTAATCCAATCTAAAGCTTCACCAGCAACATCTCAAGAAGCTAGCTTATTGCAGTTAGAATCGCTCCCAGAAGAGACTGAAGAAAATACGGACGATTCAACTGCTCAAAATGATGGAGGAGAAGTCCAAGAAAGCACAACTGATTTATCCAAATCAATTTCTGCTAAAGTTTCACCAGCACTAAATCAAGAAATAGTATCACCGCAACTAGAAACAAGTCAAGAACAACAACAAGATTTAATCGCTCGAAGTGAACCAGAGGTAGAAACGAGTGTGGCAACTTCTCCCAACTCAACCCAATCTCCAACTTCATCAGCAACATCTCAAGAAGCTAGCTTATTGCAGCTAGAATCGCTTGTAGAACATACAGAAGAAAATACAGGAAATTCAACTGCTCAAACTGATGGAGGAAAAATCCAAGAGAGTACAGCAGATTTATCCCACTCAATCTCTGCTAAACTTTCATCAATACCAACTCAAGAGATAGTATCACCACAAGTAGAAATAAGTCAAGAAAAACAACAAGATTTAACCGCTCGAACTGAACCAGAGGTAGGGACGATCGCACCTGCTTTTGGCAATTTAACTCAAACCCAACTTTCACGGAGCTTATTACCAGAAGCAATTGGGGAACAACAAGAAGTTTTAACTGCTAAAACTGAGGTAGAGAACAATACGATCGCCCCAGATTCACACAACTTAACTCAATCTTCTGCTTTCTTAAAACCGTTGCCCGAAACTACATCGCAACAACCAGCAGTAATTGCAAAACAAACACCAGATTTTGTCGAGCGAGCTGAGGAAGAAGAGGATGCGATCGCCTCAAGTTCATCTAATTTAGTTCAATCTAAACCTATACCAGTATCATCTCCACAAATTACATTCTCCCAGTCAGAAACAATTGGAGAAGAAACAACAGATTTTACTACTACAAGTGAGGGAAATATAGATGCGATCGCCTCAAATCCCTCCTATTTAATTCAATCTCAACAGCAGCCTGGATCGAATCAAGAAGTAGTTGCAGAAGAAACAGAAGGTTTAACTGCTAAAACTGAACCAGAGATAAATGCAAACACCTCAACTTCACCCAATATAATCCAATCTAAACTTTCTCTCGCACCACCGGCAGAAGCCATTCAAGAAGAAAGGGAAAACTTTACAGGAGACATTGGGGAAGAGGTAGATGCGATATCACCAAATTATCCAAGCTTAATTCAATCTCAAAGTTTCCAAGGAGCGTCACCAGAAACCACACCAGTACAGCTAGAAACAGCAGGAGAGCAACAAGAAGATTTAGCGCCTCAAACCGAGGGAGAAGTAGAAACCAGCGCACCAATTTCGACTAGCTTAATTCAATCCCAACCTACACCACTACCGTCTCAAGAAATTACCTGGCCGCAGTCAGAGGCTATCGTACAAAAAACAGAAGCTTTGACTGATAAAACTGATGGAGAGATTGAGGCTACCGCACCTGCTTCTAGCGATTTAACCCAAGCCCAACCTCTTCTCACATCATTGCCAAAAGTAATTGGAGAACAACCTGAAGCTTTAACTGCTAAAACTGAACCAGAAGTAGAGGTGAGTGTCCCAACTTCACCTACCTTAATTCAATCTTCTACTTCTCCACTATTATCCCCAGAAATTATATCGCCACAATCAGAAACAATCGGAAAACAACAAGAAGATTTAATGGCTCAAGCTGAGCGAGAGTATGAGGCAAATGTACCATATTCACCAAACTTAATCCAATTTAAATCCAATTTAGAAGCGATTACAGAAAGCAGGGAAGGTATAACAGCTAAAACGAACGGAGAAGCCGAAGCGAGCGCACAAAATTCACCAACCTTAATCCAGCCTAAAGTTTCACCGTTATTACCTCAAGAAGCCCCCCCAATACAGCCAGACATAAATCGAGAACAACAAGATTTAACCGCTAAAATAGAGGGAGATGTGAGTGCGAACGCATCAGGTTCGCTTAATTTTATTCAATCCCAACTTGCACCAGCATCGTCTCAAGAAATTATCTCATCGCAGCCAGAGTCCATCATACAAAGAACAGAAGATTCGCTCGATCGAGATCGGGAAGAGGGAGAAGCGTTCATTTCAACTTCTCCCAACGTAATTCAATCTTCTACTTCTGCAATATCGCCTTCAGAAATTGTCTCACCACAGGCAGAACTAATTGCTAAAAAAACAGAAGATTTTATCGAGCTAACCGAGGAAACCCAAGGAAATGATGGTACGATCGCATCAGATTATAACAACTTAATCCAACCTAAACTTTCTCAGGTATCCACTCAAGAAGCGATCGACGAGAAAAACGAAGACTTGATTTCTAAAACGGAAGAAGTTGCGGAAGAGAGTGCATCAACTTCTGCTGTAATTTCTCCTAACTTAATCCAATCTAAAACTTTACCAATCTCATCTCAAGAAGCTGGCTTATTACAGCTAGAGTCAATAGGAGAAGAAACAGCAAATTTAGCAGCAGTGGAAGAGGTAGAAGCGCGTGTTTCAACTTCTCCCAACTTAGTCCAATCTCAATCTTCGCCAGCAACATATCGAGAAGCTAACTTATTACAGCGAGAATCCATCGAAGAAGAGGCAGAAGATTTAACTACTCAAACTGATAGGGGAGAAGTCCAAGAGAGTACAGCGGATTTATCTAACTCAATCTCTGCTAAAGTTTCATCAATATCGACTCAAGAGATAGTATCATCACAACTAGAAGCAAATCAAGAAAAACCACAAGATGTTACCGCTCGAACTGAACCAGAGACAGAGGCAAATGTTTCAACTTCTCCCAACCTAATCCAACCTCAAACTTCTCCAGCATCAACTCAAGAAGCTGACTTATTACAGCTAGAGTCCCTCGAAGAAGAGACAGAAGATTCAACTGCTGTTCAAATTGATGGGGGAGAATTCCAAAAGAGTACAGCGGATTTATCTAACTCTCTTTATGCTAAAGTTTCACCAGCACTAACTCAAGAAATAGTATCACCGCAACTAGAAACAAATCAGGGACAACCACAAAATTTTATCGCTCAAACTGAGCCAGAGGAGGAAGTAAGTGTTTCAGCTTCTTCAAACTCAATCCAATCTAAAGCTTCACCAGTATCATCCCAAGAAGCCAACTCATTACAGCTAGAATCTCTTCCAGAAGCAACTGAAGGTTTAACAGAAGAAGAGGGAGAAACGAGTGTTGCAACTTCTCCCAACTCAATCCAATCTCAAGCTTTACCAATCTCATCTCAAGAAGCTAATTCATTACAACTAGAATCAATCTCAGAAGCAACTGAAGGTTTAACAGAAGAAGAGGGAGAAACGAGTATTGCAACTTCTCCCAACTCGCTCCAATCTAAAGCTTCATCAGTCACACCTCAAGAAGCAGACTTATTACAACTAGAGTCGCTCGAAAAAGAGACGGAAGATTCAACTGCTGTTCCAATTGATGGGGGAGAATCCCAAGAGAGTGCAGCAGATTTATCCAACTCTATTTCTGTTAAAGTTTCACCAACAATAACTCAAGAAATAGTATCACCGCAACTAGAAACAAATCAGCAACAACAACATTTAACCGATATAAGTGAAGCAGAGAAGGAAGCAAGTGTTTCAAGTTCTTCCAACTCGATTCAATCTCAAACTTTACCAGTGCCATCTCAAGAAGCTGATTTATTACAGCTAGAATCTAATGGAGAAGAGACTCAAAATTTAACAGAAGAAGAGGGAGAAACAAGTATTGCAACTTTTCCCAACTCGATCCAATCTCAAGCTTCACCAGCAACACCTCAAGAAGCTAACTCATTACAGCTAGAATCAATCTCAGAAGAGAGTGAAAATCTATTAACAGAAGCAGAGGGAGAAACGAGTGTTGCAGCTTCTCCCAACTTCATCCAGTCTCAAACTTTTCCCGCCTCATCTGAAAAATCTGACTTATTACAGCTAGAATCAGCTACAGAACCAACAGAAAAATTAAAAGAAGAAAAAGTAGAAAATGGCATTTCAAATTCTCCAAATTCGCCCCAATCTCAAACTTTACCAACAACAACTCAAGAAACTAACTTATTACAGCGAGAATCAATCCCAGAAGAAACAGAAGGCTTAACCGATCGAACTGATGGGGTAGAATCCCAAGAGTTCGCAGCAAATTTATCCCACTCAATCTCTGCTAAACTTTCATCAATACCAACTCAAGAAATAGCGCCACCACAAGTAGAGTTAAGTCAAGAAAAACAACAAGATTTAACCGCTCGAACTGAACCAGAGGTAGGGACGATCGCACCTGCTTTTGGCAATTTAACCCAAACCCAACTTTCGCCTAGCTCATTACCAGAAGCAACCGGAGAACAACAAGAAAATTTAACAGCACAAGCCGAAGGGGAAGTAAAGGCGATCGCTCCAACTTCATCCAACTTAATCCAATCTCAAGCCTCTTCCACATCACCGCCAGAAGCAATTGGCGAAGAAAAAGATTTTACCATTAACACAACGTCTCAAGGGCGTTTAGAGCGATCGAACTTAAACTCGATCGAACCCTTGGGCAATTCAATGCCTCTTGCTAAAATGTCAGGCTTATTTCTCTCTAACTTTGTAACTGATGCTGTTAACAAACCGCTTGCTTTTTCCCAAGAAAATCATCTATTATTTAATAGTTCTAAGCAAAATATTTCCCAATCGCCCGAGAAATACTTAGCCGAGGTTTCTGGAGCCACAAACTTAGAAGATACCCGAAACATTGCCCAAGTTGAAAATATACCAAATTCATGGTCAAATATATCGGAACTACTAGGTGAAACCACTAACGGTGTAACAGCTAATATAGATTATTTCAAACCATTAGGACTATCGCAAGGTCTTAACAACAGTAACAATTTGATTTTACCACACTTGCAGACTAAACACATTAATGGTGGAGACAAACAAAATAATGTTGGATTTGATACACCGACTTCATGGTCAAATATATCTGAATTATTGGGAAAAAATTATACTGGAAAATCAGAGAATATCCAAGCAAAAGAGCAAGTTACACCTGCGCCATTAAGAGAACAAGAATCTTCACCTTCTTATACTCTTCTTTCTCCAGATAGCTCTGGCAATTCTCTGCCAACAGCTAGCCCAGAGACTTCCCAACAAATAATAGGAGGTTACTCAACAAAAAACACATCAATAGACGACGAACAATTAGAACATTTAGCTCAAAAAGTTTATACGCTAATGCGACAATGGTTAGAAATAGAACAAGAGCGTCAAGGGAACCAAAGCGCAGGTTACCCGACTTGGTTAAGCAACATTACCTCAGTTTATGGAACTTCTGCTAAAGTGAGAGCGACACCAAAACAATCCACTCCCGGACAGCAACCAGCAGATGCTACTGGCGAAGTTTCCCCCGTTGATGATAAATTACAAAAACTAGCGAGAGAAATTTACTACTTAACTCGACAGCGATTGGAAATAGAGCAAGAACGTCAGGGAGGCTATTGGATCGATCGTTGATATTAGTAAAATCCTTTACACCATTCAGGAGAAATTATGCCATCACTCAGAAGCTCCACACCCATATCAGATAAATCGGGCAATTTGGTCAAAGCGACTTTAATATCAGATGATGGCGTACCGCCAATTGAATTTATGTTTAACCCTACCGAACTACTTTTTGAGGGAGTTGTGGAAACATCCGAAAGCCCCGGCGCGCGCACCCAAGATAAAGGACAGCCTAAAGTAAGCTTTTCTCACGTAAAGGCTTACAAAGTCACCGTCAATAAAATTTTGTTTGACACTTACGAAGATGGCGGAGATGTCGTCAAGCAGTATATTGACAAATTTAGAAAAGCCGTTGAATTTGTCCAAGGGAAAGAACGCCCACCTATTTATCAATTTATGTGGGGCAAACAGGTTTACCTGCGGCGTTGCTTTATTGAAAAATTGAGCTATAAACTCACTATGTTTCTCCCCGATGGAACACCAGTCCGTGCCGTCATCGATAGCCTAACTTTAAAAGAAGCTGATGAACCCAAAGAAAACGGGCCTGTAGGTGCTAAACCTCCAGCTCAAGTAGACCGTCAAACAGATAGTTTGAGTAGCCGGAAAGGGTCAAGTAAGCCGAATTCTTGACTTTCAAGTATCTAGCAAATGCAACAGATAGTCCTGGCAAACGAATTCTTGACTTTCAACTATTTAGCAGAGCCAAAACCACTTGACAAGATAAACCAACATAAAATTAATCACCTAAAGCTTATGACAGGAGTACATTACCGCGCCCTACCAACATTAGAAATAGATGGCCAAAAAGCTCCTTCCAACTTAATGGAAGATCTTCTTCAAATCATTGTCGAAGAAAGCTTGCATCTGCCAGGAATGTTTACCTTAGTGATTCAAAATGATTATTTCCCCGGTCGCAGCCAGGATCAAAGTTGGCGCTATCAAGATTTATTACAAATTGGTAAATCCGTCAAAATAGGCTTTACCTCTAGCACGACAGAATCTAAGGATTACAGTAAAGACAGCCAAAACTCCGTCATGGAAGGCGAAATAACAGGAATTGAAACCTTCTTCAGTGAAAAATCTCAAGCTCCTGTAATTGTTCGCGGTTACGATGCCGGTCACCGCTTGCATCGAGGACGTTACAACCGTTCTTTTCAGAATATGACCGACAGCGACATTGTGAAGAAAGTAATTCAAGAAGTTGGCATAGAAACTGGCACTATTGATGCTAGTGGTGTGGCACATGACTATGTTTTTCAAGAAAATCAAACTAACATGGAATTCTTGCGAGAACGCGCCGGCAGAATTGGATTTGAATTGTTTGTTCAAGAGGGAAAATTAAATTTCCGCAAACCAAAAGCCGATGGTAAAGAAATAACTCTTAAATGGTTGACAGACCTGCGCAGCTTTCGCGTGCGAGTAACCAGCGCAGAGCAAGTAAAAGAAGTAGAAGTAAGAGCTTGGGATTACAAAGAAAAAAGAGCAATTGTCTCAACAAAAAATCAAGAACAAGTTATTACTAAAACACAAAACGGTAAAGGCAGCGATACCAGTAGTAAATTTAACGGCAAGCCGCCTAAACCGAAAATGATTTTAAATTGGACTTGCTTTAGCCCCAAAGAAGCCGATACCAAAGCTCAAGCTTTGTGCGATGAATTGGGCGGACAATTTATCTATGCTGATGCCAAAGCTGAAGGAAATACCGAAATTCGTCCGGGGCGTACGATCGAATTAGAAAAAATGGGACAGCACAGTGGGAAATACTACGTTACTTCAACTCGGCATACTTATCACGAGCGAGTATACCTAACAGAATTCAGCGTGCGAGGATTGCGCGGAGGCGACCTTTTAACCACTCTTGCCCCTCAGAAACAATTAGAACCTGGACAGACATTATTAGTAGGAATTGTTACCGATAACCAAGACCCGGAAGGTTGGGGCAGAGTTAAAGTTAAGTTTCCTACTTTAACAGAGGAACACGCCAGTAATTGGGCTAGAGTAGTAGCAATTGGTGCGGGAAAAGAGCGAGGATTTGACTGTTTGCCAGAAATAAATGATGAAGTATTGGTAGCATTTGAACAGGGCGATATTCACCGTCCCTATATAATTGGCGCAGTTTGGAACGGCAAGGATTTAACCCCCAATCCGGTAAAAGATAATGTAGCTGATGGCAAAGTGCGGTTGCGGACCTTTAAAACCCGCGTCGGGCATAAAATTCAGTTTGTGGAGGAAGACAAAGGTAGCAGTAAAAAAGGTGCTTGTATTGAAACGGCAGGCGGTCATAAATTAATCATCAATGACAGCGAAAAATTTGTCGAAATTGAAACATCGGGGGGGCAGAAGTTAAGGCTGGATGACAGCGCTCGCACTGTCAGCATTGATTCTAAGGGAACCATTACCATAAAAGGTACTGGGCCGATTACAATTAACAGTACTTCTGGTCCGATTACTCTAAAGACAGCTCAATCAGTTAAGGTTTTCCCTTAATTTCACGGTTAAGAACTGGCGGCAGTCTATACCTTACCAATTCATGGTTAACATTTATTGAGAAATCAATAAATTTACCAACGAGACTGCTATAATCATGGCTGCGATCGACTGGCATTAATTTTTTGCCAACCCTTAAACATGAAGTAGGTCTATACAGCACGTGCCACTGAGTCTGGAGAAACTAAGCAATGAGCGAACAAGTACCAGCCCAAAAGGAAAACTCAGCGACGTCATCTCAGGCTACTCAACAAAGTTTGCCCCTATTTGAGCAACATCCTTTTATCGATGCACCCTCTGAAACGGTTGGCAACAATTCAAACATATCAAAGGAATTAGAATGGATTCAACCAAAAACAATTCGTCGGAGCCTGAATTGGCAAAATATTACTATAGAAGCGCCTCCTCCTAGCGATGAGAACTCTTTGCCAAGTGGCATTCAACCCCAACATGAACAATCAGCGCCAGCACCAGCAATTAAACCTGAAGTTTTAGCAAAAGAACAAAAAAACCCAGAGGAAGCAAGCAATCCAGCAATATCCACCGACGAAGGATCGCCGCAACCAAAAATCGATCGTGATAATTTAGACTGGCAAAATACTGAGGAAGCAGAAATCCAGATGAAGTCAGGGGTACAACGAGCATCTGATGGCAGTACCCGGCCAAGTTCCTGTATCGAAAGCAGCCTCACCAATTCTAAGGGTGGAGGTAGCGCTTTATCCGATGACGTGCTCAGTTTCATGGAGTGGCACTTCGATGCAGATTTTGGTGGCATCAAAGTGCATACCAACTCGAAAGCCGTGCAGATGAACAAAGAGTTGGGAACACCGGCATTTACTCATGGTAGCGATATTTACTACGGAGCAGGGACACCTCCCGGCAAAAATGAATTGACGGCGCATGAATTGACGCATACCATCCAGCAGGGTGTGGCGGTGAGGATGAATAAAGAAGTGCAACCACAACCTCAAAAAAAGGAAAAACAAGAAACACTTCAAGCGAAAGAAATTCCGATCGCTCGGGAAAAAAAGTCACTTCAAAAAACCCCCTTTAACAAAGAAAGCAGCTTTAAAGCATCGGGAACACAAGACAAAACCCTTGCTGCGAAGGAACTCCCCAGTCATAACATCATCCTCAGCCACAATAAGGAACTGCTCAAAAAAACACTTGATGGGGAACAACAAGAAACGCAAGAGGAACCGATTCAAGCCAAGCAATTCACTAATTCTTGCTAGATAGCATTGAATATGGCTCTCCTGAACTTGTGGTGATAAGTTAATCTAATGTCTGGTAATGGGTAATAGGTTCCGAATCGAGAGCCAATTACCAGTTACCCGGTAGCCAAATATACATTTTACCCCAAGTATCCGAAAGAGCCGTGTTGATTTACCAATTTGAACAAAATAATGTTGTATCAATTTGGGATTTCGCTTGAAGTAACTAAGGAATTTAAAGAGTGGGTAGATCCAAATTTATCTGAATTCAATGAATAAAATATTGCTATGGCAATAGATTCAATGGGCAAAGGTTTTGAAGAATTAGCTGAATTGAGTTCCTCTGACATCAGTCAGAATATTTTGTCAGCAATTATCAATTTTTTCACCTCACATGACTGGCCTTTTGTCAAAATTCAAAGTGAGCCAGTTCTGCACATGATATTAAGTGGTAAAAATGGAAAATGGACTTGCTACGCTAAAGCTAGAACCGAGCGAGCACAATTTGTATTTTACTCGATTTGCCCGGTTAGCGTACCAGAATCCAAGCATTTAGCCCTTGCAGAATTCATCACGAGAGCTAATTATGGCACGATTATTGGCAATTTTGAACTAGACTTTGCAACGGGTGAAATTCGCTACAAAACCAGCATCGATATATCGGGTTCGACGCTGGCTTCTACCCAGATAAAACAGTTGGTTTATGCCAACGTGATGATGATGGATGAATACTTGCCAGGAATTATATCTGTTATCGATGGCGATGTGGAAGTAAAAGATGCGATCGCATCCATAGAATCCCCACCAACAACGCAATCGGACGGTGCTCCCGCCCGTAATGAATCCCCACCAACACGATCGGACGATGCTCCCGCCCGTAATGAATCCCCACTAGAAAATCCCCCGTCACCCGATGCTCGCTCGCAACCAGTAGAGATTAAAAATACTCCCCCCAGCACCGTTATACTTCCCGACGAGCCAAAACCAAACCTCAACAACAATTCTTTTCCTCCCTTACCACAGCCAGCTACTCCTGTCAATAAGATCGAGCAATTACCGACTAATTCGCCGTCAGAAAAACCCAAACATATAGGCGAAATATTATCCCTGTTAACCTTAGAAGAAATAGCCGATTTCGATCGAGTTAGGGTGATGTTGAATACCAAACAACCCTTCGTCGCTAAAACTCTTATGACTAAGCTGGAAAAACAACTCACAGCCAGATTAAATGCAGATGGCTCGACAATTTTTGCGAATAGCAAGAACTTCTTTGAGCAGAACAAAACACCTTTAAAAACAGCAAACCTAATTCGTCGTTATTGGAATTTGGTTGACCGAAGCAGACAACTAATAGAAGGCGGTAAAAATAACGCACCATCAATTAGACAAGCAATTGGTTCGACATTATTGGTTGTCGAAAAACTAGCGGCTCGCATCGAAGCCCGAATAGCACAACTTATGGCAAGTTATGTAGACGCCAAATTAGAGATAGAATGTTTAATTGAAATCGAACAATTAACAGAACAATTGACTTATTGCGTCGAACAACTCAAAAATAGTACCTGAGAGTTATCGCATTCGCACTTCTCCTTTCACCAGCGTTGTATTAATTCGCAACATTCACCCGATCCAACAAGCGATCCTTCATACCCAATCTTGCAGTAAAATATACGAAGGCAAAAAACTTACAACCATGCCAGAAGATTATTACTATCCTCAACCAGAAGACTACATCGGAGGCGGACTCGCATTTCCCTTACAAGTCAACGTACAAGGTGGCGTCCAACTCAGCTCAAGCAGCCACAACATCGAAGAATCTATAGTCATCATCCTGCGAACGGATTTAGGAGAACGGGTGTACCGACCAAATTTCGGCTCGCGGCTGTCAGAATTGGTCTTTGAACCGATGAACGTTCAAACTCTGCTTCTGCTCCGTTTATACGTAGAACAAGCATTAGAAATGTGGGAACCTCGCATTATTTTAAAAGAAGTGCGTGCCGATCCAGACCCGATTAGAGGTAGAGTAGATATCGAAATAATTTACCAACCCAAAAACAGCCCCGATCCTCGCAGCTTAGTTTATCCATTTTACTTATCCCCAACAGGTCAAGAACCGTGAAATTTGACTTTTTACCCGAACTCCCCAAATCCGATCTCGATGACCGAACTTTTAACGACCTCGTAGAAGAATGTATCCTGCGCATTCCCCGCTACTGTCCGGAATGGACTAATCATAACCCGGGCGATCCGGGAATTACTCTGATTGAATTGTTTGCTTGGTTAACCGACCAAATGTTAATGCGGTTTAACCAAGTTCCCCGACGAAATTATGTGGCATTCCTAGAATTATTGGGAATTCGCTTGCAACCACCTGCACCCGCTTGGTGCGAGTTAACATTTTATTTAACTAAGGCACAACCAGAAGCAATTAAAATTCCCTACGCCACCGAAGTGGCAACGGTGCGAACCGAAACTCAACAATCAATTATTTTTAGTACGGATGAGGAATTCACGATCGGCAACCCTCAAATCCGGCATTTTCTTACGGGACTAACAGAAGAAGATAGACCGGAAAACTTGCGTGATCGCACTCCCGTTAACAGCCAATGGTGGAATTTAGAAGAAACCTTGCTCTTCGAGCAAACGCGACCTAAAAACTGCTTTTATTTAGTTTTACAAGCAGACCGAGAAAATCCGATTACCGGCCACGTAATTGCTTTCACTTTTAGAGGAGAAGCAGCTAGAAGCACCGGGATTAATCCAGATGACCCCCCCTTAAGATGGGAAACTTGGAACGGTACAAATTGGCAGTCAACGATTTTGCGAAAACAAGAACACGATCGAACAAAAGGCTTTAGTTTTAGCGAATTAGGACAGCAAAGCACTAATCCTATAGTTGATGGAGCGGATGTAATACTGCATTTACCCCAACAATTCCCGATCGCGGATTTCGGCACAGAATATCGCGGTCATTGGATACGCTGCGTTTACACCACTCCCAAAGAATTGCAATCGAGTTATAGCAGTTCGCCTAGCATTGTCGGCATAGCAGTTCGATCGATCGGCGGTGCAGTAAATGCTAGCGAATGCGTTCGGGTTGAAAACGAACTTTTAGGAGTCAGCGATGGCAAACCGGGACAGTTATTTCAATTACAAGCCAAACCAATTTTAAACCGAAAAGCAGGCGAACATATTGAAGTGAGGCCGATTAATAGCCCAGCCGAAATCTGGCAAGAAGTTAAGGATTTTTCTAACTCCGGCCCTGATGACCTTCACTATACTATTGATTCTCAAACAAGTACGATTCAATTCGGTCCGTTGATTCGAGAACCGATGCAAATTAAGCAAAGAACCAGAGAGCGATCGCAAAATCAACCAGGCGGCACTATTGTACGGCGAACTTCCACAGAAAACCGCAATTTATCCAACATACAACCAGACTATGCCAGTGGCGCTCCTAATGAAGCATTAGAGCGACAGTACGGTAAAGTTCCTCCCCCAGGCGCGGAAATTTATATGGTAGCCTACCGCACGGGAGGAGGAAGTCGCGGCAACGTGCAAGCGGAAAAATTAATTGTAATTAAACAAGCAATTCCTTACGTTAAAAGCGTCATAAATTATCAACCAGCAGTGGGAGGAATCGATCCAGAATCGCTGGATGAAGCCGTAATTCGAGTCCCGCAAATATTGCGGACTAGAGAATCTGCCGTAACGCCAGAAGACTTTGAAAATGTCGCTCAAACATCAAGCAGAGCTGTCGCTCGCGCTCATTGCCTCACCAATGCAACTAATGCGACACCCGGTCGAGTTACGCTATTAATTGTGCCGAAAGTCGATACGGAAACGATCGATTTTCGGTTGGGAATGCACCCCGATCGATATTTTGCTCTCAACTCTCAATTGGAAACAGAAATTCTCGAATACATGAAAGACCGCAAGCCTTTGGGGGTTCAGGTGAAATTACAGGAACCAGAATATGTCGGAGTGAGCGTTACAACTGAAGTTATCATCGAGCCAAAATATAACAATCCTCGCGCGATCGAACAGATCCGCACTCAATTGCTGATAGCTTTATACCGCTTTCTCAATCCCCTAACTGGTGGAACTGAGGGAAAAGGTTGGGATTTAGGTCGTCCCGTATCTCGATCGGATATCTTTGCTTTAGGTCAAAAAATTCCAGGAGTTCGCTATTTAGAAATGGCAGAATTGTTTGAGTTGCGAAAATATGCCTCGGGATGGTTTCGCGAAGAATTGCCCCTAGATACGATCGCTCCTGGCTCTTTAGGTTTAATCTGTTCTTGGGCAGATGAAGAAAATAGTCGATTAAGATCGGGCCATAGTATCGAGTTTTTTGATTAAAAGGTAATGGACTAAGCGTTGCGGAGGGAATTGGAAATAAAAAGGACTGATGGCTAATTCCCAATTCCCAACAGCACGACACGGATAACACGGATACACGGATAGGTTTTTCGGGAGTTTTTAGGGAGTGCGTGAGTTTTAAGTTTCGAGTGCGTGAATTAAGAACTGTCTTTAACTCAAAACTCACGCATTCACCCACTCAGGCACTCCTTACCTATTACCTATTACCCATTACCCATTACCCATTACCCATTACTCATTACAATCTAAAATCGAATGTCTCAATCTAATTACCGTCCAACTTTAGCGATTAAATTAGCCTCAATGCAACCTCCAGAAGCAGCAGATTCGTCAGCTTTAGCAGGTTTTGCCGGGAATAATACAGAAATGGCGATCGCCAACAATCTCCTCCTCCAACCTGGGGAACCTGGGGAAATGTTAGTGCAGTTAGAAAACTTGGGAGGCCGCCCGCTGCGATGGCGATTGGAAATTGAAGGAGATTTTCCTCTTGGTTGGTGCAGTTGGCAACAGGAAGAAGCCGAAGAAATTGCTCCCAATCAAAAAGTGGATAAATCGCTATGTTTCGAGATTCCCGAAGATTATTTTGAAAATCAGTATGCTTTAAATCGCGGGCGCGATCGCTTAAAAATTAATTATGAAACTCAAGTTTATGTCTACGCTGAAGCTCAAACCTCGCGGCAACTCGTTGCTTATCGAGTGTTTAACCTTTGCGTGCGTCCCTCTACTTCCTACCTAAATTTTCTCCCCGCAATTTACCGCGAAATAGACTTTATCGGCAGATTTTTAACAATTTTTGAACAAGCATTTGACCCTGCCGTCCAAACAATGGACGTGTTATGGGCTTATTTAGACCCTTTGACAGCACCGGAAGCGTTACTTCCTTTTCTCGCGCATTGGGTTGCTTGGCCGATCGATCGCCGTTGGGATATTAAACAGCAGCGCCGTCTAATTCGCAATGCACTAGAACTTTATCGCTGGCATGGAACGCGGCGGGGTTTGCGTTTTTATTTGCATCTTTACACGGATTTACCATTAGATGAAAATTTACCGGAAGCTGAAAAACATATCAGTATTGAAGAAATTTTTATGCGTGGTTTTGTGATGGGAGAAACGATAATTGGCAGGGATTCAATGTTGGGCGGCGGGCGTCCGTTTCATTTTATTGTGCGCTTGCGTCCCGAACCGGATCGGCCAATTGATGAACGATTGGTTAGAGATATTATTGAGCGAGAAAAACCGGCTTTTTGTACTTACGATCTTTTGATTTCTCAGACATAACTGGTTGCCAATATAATTTTAAACCCATCCACCAATTTCCGAACCCGTCAGCGTCCTTTCCAACTTCATATACTCGCTTTGAGTTGCCTGTAAAATATGTTTCATCATCACTGGTTCCTTAGCCTCGGCTGCAAGAAAAGCCGCATTTAAAGCAATGCTGCAAATATTTCCCCCCGCTACGTTCAAGCGCGCCAGATTGCGAAAATCCAATCCTTCTGTAGGTGTATTCTGGGGAAATACCCGCTGCCAAATTAGAATACGCTCAGCAGTGTCCGGGAATGGGAACTTAACAACGAAACGGATGCGGCGATTGAAAGCATTATCTAACGAATCTTTCAGGTTAGTTGTTAAAATTGCCAAACCTTGATAAGATTCCATGCGTTGCAACAAATAGCTGACTTCTTGGTTGGCATATCTATCCCGACTGTCTTTAACTTCAGAACGCCTGCCAAATAAAGCATCAGCTTCATCAAACAACAACACCGCACCGCAATTCTCTGCCGCATCAAATATCCGCCGCAAATTCTTTTCTGTCTCGCCAATATATTTGCTCACCACCGCACTTAAATCTATCCGGTACATATCTAAATTGAGTTCGTTGGCTACCACCTCCGCTGCCATTGTTTTTCCAGTCCCGGACATCCCAGCGAATAAGGCACTAATACCCAATCCCCGCGCGCTTTTACCGCCAAATCCCCAACGATAATAAACTTGCGATCGCTGCCTGATTTGGGCTACCATTTCCCGCAGCATTTCGCGTTGTTCCGAGGGTATTACTAAATCATCCCAAGTAGCGACTGACTCAACGCGCGCCGCCAAATCGTCGAGTTGGGGACGCGCTATCTCCCGACAGGTATTCCACAAAATTGCGTCAAAATTTTTGGGGCTTGAACTGTTGACTTTTGACGCATTTAATGCTTCCGTACAAGCAGCTTGAATCGCACCCGAACTGAGATTGAAATAAGAAACTAACGTTTCTACTTGTCCGTTAAGTTCTGCTGCTGCACTTCCCAAATTATGCTGCCAGATGGCTGCTTGTTCGCTAGTAGTTAATTTAGGTACGTTGAAAGTTATACCTGATTTTTTGAGAGAGGAAATGCGTTCACCAGATATTATGATTAATGGAGTTTTAATAATTTCAACTAGATGTTGTATCACATCTAATACTGCCATTGTTACTGTGTTATCTTGATGACAGTCTAGCAATAGAACACTATTAAAAAGTATTGCAAAGCGTTTCCAGCGCTGAACCAAATAATTAAGTTCGCTGGCAACAACTGGCAGCCGGGAAGCTTTAATTGTAAAAAGCTGGCATCCGGAAACAGAGCAAGCACTTGCAACAATATCCTGAATAACCGCTACTTCTAAACCGCACAACTGGACAATAGTATTTTTAGATATTGTATGATTTGCTAAAAATTTTGCAAGATCCGCAGCGATTTGTTCTGGGGCTGGCTGTAACTTAATTGCAGGTGCTTGAGATAAATTTATCTCTTTGATTGTGTTTGACAAAAATGAATCCAAACAAGGTTCGCCCAAGAGGTAGCAGAGGAGCGTTTGGTCAATTCGTAAAGGACTCAGGGTTAAAGGAAAGCTGGCACCAATTTCAATTAACTGATTTTGTTGGAGGGGAGAATAAGAAGAAACAACGCTCCAATCGAAAGAAGGAAAGATTATTGAAGCTAGGGTGAATGTAGGATAGTTTAATTGTGGGTCGTCGTGGATGGTGGCGCAAGCAAATCTTAAATCGGGCATTAATTCCATGCCGGCGCACGTTAATAAAATATCGCGTTCGATCGCGCTGAGTCCGAAAGTAACGCACAGTTCGTCCAAGCGAAATAAGGGATTGATGGGTGAATCGGGAGGAATTGGCGATACAGGTGCCTGCGGGGTCGATCGTTTTTCAATGGCAGGATGATATTGTGCGAGAATTTGACGCACTCCCTCAATTTGGGCTAACAGATAATGGTAGTTAGCTTTGTACCAGTCCTTGCTGCTTGGTGTCATAGTTGTTTGCAGTTTTTTTATTTAGATAGAAATTGTGGGGTATTGCCAGCGATCGGCGATCGGGATATACTGAGAACGCTTAAACGCTTAAACGCTTAAACTGTGCAGTGCAGGGGCTTGTATGTTTCACCAGAAAGTGCAGAGAGTGAATTCGGATGTTTCTTTACAGCAGCAAAACCAGAGGTTTTCCCCTGGGCCCCGGAATGATTTTAAACCATTACCCCTGCCTCTCACGCCAGACGTAAAAGTTGATCTTTCTCGCTTTCCGACATCGGATTGGATAAAAAATGACCCCCTGATCAGGCGATGGGCGCGAGAAGACGCTGCTGCTGCTGCTGCTGCTGCTAAATCATCCGACACATCAAATACAACTGATGTCGCGCAACGCACCTCTGAGGACGATCGAACTTTCAGCCCCAGCCTAGAGACGGAGAACACCAATTCTACCTCTTCTAGCAATCCCTCACCAGACAACCAAATCCAAAGGAAACGGTTTTTAGAACCGAATCTATCACGCTTTCCAACATCAGATTGGATAAAAAATGACCCCCTGATCAGGCGGTGGGCGCGAGAAGATGCCGCTGCTGCTGCTAAATCATCCGACACATCATCAATACAAGCCAAACTTACCGTCAGCACACCAGGAGACAAATACGAACTAGAAGCAGATGCGATGGCAGCCAAAGTCATGGCAATGCCCCATACTGCCATTGAACCCCAACAAGAAGCACCCAATCCCACAAATCCATCCGTACAGCGCGCCGTCAACGAAGACAAAACAGTCAGCACCCAACTCGAAAACCGCATCCAAAACGCCACAG
>NZ_JAUBVF010000169.1:0-1193 GCF_036705685.1 Microcoleus sp. AT3-A2 | reverse complement strand
TTGAGAACCTCTCGCTGATTAACCATTTTTTCCACTCAGCTCAGGCTGAGTCAATTTGTGCTTAGTCTAAACTCCAGACCCTAGTTCTGGCAGCTAACTCAGCCGGATTATTATGTAGAGGTAATTCAGGGTGTTCTAAAACTCTAAGCAACTCCGATACTTTTGTCGCAGTTAATTGTTTGCGTTCATCCAACAATTCATAGCCACTTTGAGTTTCAAAAAGCCGCCGAAATTTCGACCTTAAAAGCAGTGCAGCTTCAGTCCTGGGAGCATTTTTATAAGCTAATAATTCCCGATAATAATCCCAAAAATCATCGAGAAACTGCTCTAAAATTACTTGATGGCAATGGAATACCGGGCTTAACTTCTTGTAATGCCTTCCCTCATGCACCCAACATAACGCTCTATCAGTAGTGATTAACTTGAATTGGGGGGCATCATCGCAACAGAGAGTTTGTACGACTGGGCAATCTGTTTGCTGATGATAGAAAGCAATAGCTGCTGCTTCCTTAATCCGGGTAACTTGTTGGGAACCCAGTTTGGGTAAATACTTATTTAGTTTGTGATTAAACTGTGCCTCACTCAACACCGTTTCTTGAGGTAATAGCTGGAGAGCGTTTTGCCATTTAATCGGGATTTTAAAGTCCTCAATTAGTGAGAATGTCAGTGGATTTAGAATAAATTTCAGTTCTCGTCCGGGCTGTAATCCTTTCAGTACCGTCAGTCGGTCTTTATTGGCTGACGCACGAGTAGACTGTATATAAAGGGTTGCAGATTATATTGGTGGTATGGTTGACTCCACCTACACGCGCGCCTGTTTGGTCGAAGTGTTGCCAGGGGCTACTCGCTAGTCCTGAATCATAAACTTCTTTTTTCTCGGTTTCAAAACCCGAGTGGTTTTTGATTAGCAGGTTGGATAAATAACCTGCTGAAATGGAAATGCCTAAATCTGCTAAAAAATCTAGTAGTTTGCCTTGCGTCATATTGCCGCCATAGTACAAACTAATGATTAAGGCTTTGATTCCTGGTCCAAATTCTCCTTCGTAGCCCATTGGTAGTTCTGCTACATAAGTTTTTCGGAGTGAGGGTGAGTAATATTTCTGTTTACGGAACAATATGTTGTCGGTTGCCAAGCTGATATCTTGGATGATTACTTGTTCGTATCCTTTAAATTCTGCGTCTGCTGGCAGTTG
>NZ_JAUBVF010000168.1:0-1193 GCF_036705685.1 Microcoleus sp. AT3-A2 | reverse complement strand
TAAGCTGTTGTGCATTTAAAACGCATATTGGTATAATATAACATAATGATATTCAGAAAAAGTGAATGCCTGCTAAAAACTTTCTCAGTTCCGAGACAAAGAAAACTCTGCAACAAGCATTAAAAGACCATGAGCATCCAGACATTCGACAAAGAGCGTTAATATTTTTATTGCTAAACAACGGAAATACACAAGCTCAAACTGCTGAACTAATTGGATGTTCTCTCAGAAAAGTTGCCTACTGGAGCATTCATGGTGATCCCGATATTTTAGACAGTTTTAAAGATAATAGGATGAAGGGTAATTACCGAAAAGCCACAGAAAAATACATTAATTTACTTTTAGAAACAGTTGAAGTAGAGCCTGAGAAATATGGTTATGAGTTCGGAAGATGGACAACAGCTAGACTTGCAATACATCTAGGAGAGCAGACGGGAATTGAGCTGAGTAGTACCCAAGTAAGGAGAATTTTAAAATCAAAAAAGTATGTTTACCTTTGGGCTAAATACAGCTTGAAGGATAAGCAAAATGCCGTAGAAAGGGGTTTATTTAAAGATAAATTAGCTGAGTATTTAAAAATAGAAAAAGAATCTCCAAACTTATTGCAGGTATGGTTCTGGGACGAAAGTGGATTTAGTTTAAGAGTAATTAGAAGGAAAAACTGGTGTAAAAAGGGGACTCGAACTAATAAAAGAGGAGACCGACGAAAAGGTCGTATTAATGTTATGGGTGGAGTGAGATACTCAGACAAAAAAAGATGGGTAGATTTTATTCCATCTGGTAATTCTGCTAATTTTTATGCTGTGCTGAAAACTTTTTATGAAGATTTAAAAGCCGAGTGGATATTGCAAGGAAATTTAGCAGAAGACTTTAAAGATAAGGGCTGTAAGTTTGTGATAATTTTGGACAACGCTAGTTTTCATAAAAAAGCAGAGACTTTGCAGAAAATAGCGTCAGAGATGCCGAATCTAATCATAGAGTTTTTGCCAAAGTATAGCCCTGACTATAACTTAATTGAATTAGTATGGCATTCCGCCAAGGAATATGTTGCTAATAGATTATTTGAATCCCTTGAAAAACTAGAAGCACTGTTACATAAACTTTTAAATGAAGGAGGACTAATTATAAAATGGAACCGAAAAATAAAAAATAAAGGTAACTTAGTTAATGCAGTTTAGATGTCGAACAGCTTA
>NZ_JAUBVF010000017.1:0-108990 GCF_036705685.1 Microcoleus sp. AT3-A2 | reverse complement strand
TTTAGAAAGTTTTTTTAGTTATTTAGCAATGCACAAATTTAGGTGTTTGTCAAATTAATTTAGATGCGTTTACCCTGACATTCCGAGGACGATCGCAGCAATAAAGTATCCCATAGCTTTCTTTATAGTTTGAGGTTTGCTGTATCTAATCTAGGGTGGCATTTGAAGGTAGACAGGATGAAAACCATTGCTATTGAGTGCGGATTTCCACCTGCTAGAACCGTCGTTATTTGGTAAATTGAGGACTAGAGTTTTCACTCAAACAATGGCAACATGGCATAACTTACCCTTCCAAAGCGGCCAAAAGACACAGCAATAAAGCCTCCGTCCACTCGACTACAGCACCGTAAGTATCGCCCGTGTGGCCGCCCAAACGGTGGTTAAACCAGGCTCCGGCAAAAATTCCGATCGCACTTCCCCCCAAAGCCATCCCCACCGCCAACAGCCACCGATCGCCCTCCAAGACAACTTGCACCACGCTCAAACTAAGCAGCAACAGCACTCCGGGTATAAAATCAAAAGGAGAATAAATCGATTCTTTGTGAAAAGCTCCCTTACCCTCGGCCCGGAGATAGGGATAGCGGGCGATCGCCACCAGTTGGGCCCACCTCCCCCAACCCGCGACACCCATCAAAGCCAGCCACCGATAGTTATTCAAGTCCGAGAGAGCGGCAGTTTTCAGCAGCACGATCGCGATCGCAGCCATCGCCCCAAAGGCTCCTGTAACGCTGTCCCGCATCACTTCCAGCCGACGCACTGGGTCGGGTACAGCCAGCCCGTCCGCCGCGTCCATTGCCCCGTCTAGGTGCAGCCCGCCAGTCACGGCGATGCCCAAGACTACCACCAAGGCCGATCGAGTCAGAGCAGGCATTCCCAACAACTGCAACCCAACATCCGCCAGTCCCACCATCCCCCCAATCAAAAGCCCGATCGCCGGTGCCAAGCGGGCAATGCCCCGAAACTCCAAAGTCCAAGACACCGGTACCGGCAAACAAGTATAAAAAGCGACTGCGGCTGCGATGGCAGCGCCTTGATTCCGGAAAAAGTCGATCGTAGAGCGAACCCATTTATCATGCACCATAAGATAGAAAATTTTTCATCTGGTATGCAGTTGTCAATCGATTAGTGTGTGCCAGAATTGGACTGTAACACCCTAGTTTTTTGGATCGAGCATTCCTCCTGTCGCCCGCTCTTTTCCCCGGAAAACCTCTGTCGGCAGCGATCCCAAAGCTCCCTATCTAAAAAGACTAAACTCAAGATCCGCGTTTCCCGTACCAAGAATTCTAGCTAACTCCCTGATTTTCAAGACGGGAAAATACCACAACAGAGGCTTTTACTCCATGAGTCACGATCAATTGAATAACAGGGTAGTTGCTCCTTGCATAATCGATACAGGGATTGTCGTCAACAAACGCGATATCAAAAGATTGCTGTTTGATTTAGGACGTGTCCGCTACCTTCACATACAAGATGGCCAGATTTATAGCGAAGGGGAAGGTTATGTGCTCGAAGTCTTCGCCAACCCCCACCGTTCTACCCTGATTGCCAACCATGCGCTTTATTTGAACGTCTATAGTTTTGATTACCTGGAACTGAAACAGTCGCCTGAAGATGGTGCTTATTTTGACCTGATTCAAGATGGACGGCAGTTGCGGTTAATTCCCCTCTCCAATCCTTTGCAAGAGCAATTCGCCCGGAATTTAAATGCTGCGGCTTTGGATGCGGTTGTCGATCAGGTACTCTCCGGCAACTGGGATCTACAATTAGACGACGATGATTCCCCGTTTTAATCGTCAGTCAGTCGATTTTAGATTTTAGATTTTAGATTTTAGATTTACTGGCAGCATTGAATCTGGGAGTTAGAACTAAGGTCTAAAATTTTTTGCCCTCCACGACGATTGTCGGAAACTTGTCTCCGTTTTTGGGCGGGGTCATGGTTTTTTTTGTCGCGATGTCATCAACAATAGATTAAATAACACGGACGGCCGAGTAGCGGTTAACGAGCATCGGGGACTAATGACTGAGGACAAGGCGAAATTTTCTTTTAAATGTCAGGCTAATTGCAGCCATACCCAAGCCCGTGCAGGGGTTTTTGCCACTCCCCACGGTGTGGTGGAAACGCCTAAATTTATGCCAGTGGGGACGCTAGCTAATGTCAAAACTTTGACCCCGGCACATCTTGAGGCGGCGGGTTCTCAAATGGTTTTGGCAAATACTTATCACTTGCACTTGCAGCCGGGGGAAGCAATTGTCGCAGGCGCGGGCGGATTGCACAAATTTATGGCTTGGCCGGGCCCGATGCTGACGGATTCGGGAGGCTTTCAGGTGTTTAGCTTGAGCCAAATGCGGACTATTTCTGAGAATGGGGTGACTTTTCGCTCTCCCCGCGATGGCCGCATGATTAATTTGACGCCGGAACGATCGATCGAAATTCAGAATGAGTTGGGCGCTGATGTGATTATGGCCTTTGACGAGTGTCCCCCTTACCCCGCTACGCGGGAGGAGGTGGAGGCTGCCACAAACCGCACTTACCGCTGGCTGCAACGCTGCATGCAAGCTCACTCGCGCCCGGATCAAGCTTTGTTTGGGATCGTGCAGGGGGGCGTTTTCCCCGATTTGCGATCGCGCGCGGCGAACCAGTTGGTAGATTTGGATTTACCAGGCTACGCCATCGGCGGCGTTAGTGTGGGGGAATCGGGGGATTTGATCGCAGAGATTGTAAAGGTGACTGCGCCTCTGTTGCCGGCAAATAAACCGCGTTATTTGATGGGGATTGGGACTTATCGGGAAATGGCGCTGGCGGTGGCGAGTGGCGTAGATATGTTTGACTGCGTCATACCGACTCGGCTGGCCCGCCACGGGACGGCTTTTGTTGGTGGGGAACGCTGGAGTTTGAAAAATGCTCGGTTCCGGGAGGATTTTGCTCCGCTGGATGAGTCTTGCCCTTGTTATACCTGCCAAAAATTCAGTCGGGCTTATTTGGCCCATTTGGCGCGGGCTAACGAAGTGCTGGGGTATACTTTGCTGGCGCTTCACAATGTGACGGAGTTGATTCGCTTTACTGGGAGGATGCGGGAGGCGATTTTGGCCGATCGATTTACTGAAGAGTTTGCCTACTGGCTTGCACCGAGAGTCGATCAATCATGATTGCCTTGGGTGAAGATATGCGACAATTATGAAAATTCTGTTGGATAGGTAGGTTGATTCATGGAAGCTGCATTACTTTTAGCAAAACTGCCCGAAGCTTATTCGATTTTTGAGCCTTTGGTTAATGTTTTGCCGGTCATTCCCGTATTTTTCTTGCTGCTGGCTTTTGTTTGGCAGGCGGCTGTCGGATTTAGATAAGTTTGATTTCATTAAAAGCAGGGGCAATTCACAAATTGCCCCTGCTTTTAGGTATTAAGTTTTGTTTCGTTCTTCTTTCTGCCTTCAGCTACCGCCGATCGCACTTTTGAATGCCGGTCTTTCTGAGATCCGCTTGATGTAATCTACAACAGCCGGATAAGCACTGAGGTCTAGTTTTAGCATCATCGGAATGTAAGCCAACATTGACCCGACTGCTGCGTCGGCTACGCCAAATTCATCACCCATTAAAAATGGCTGTTTCTCGAAAATTTCATTTAACGGTTTTAACAACTGGGGAGTTTCGCGATCGCGAGTTCCTTCTGTAAATATTCCCGGCCCCAGGGTGGCGTTAGCAAACGTGACCCACTGCACGATTTGAGCTTGCTGCTCCAAAGTGTCTGGCATCTTACCATATTTTTGAGCTAAATACAGCAGAATTGCGCCGGATTCCCAAAGTTTAAAATCTCCGTCAACAATTGCCGGTACTTTGCCGATCGGGTTAATTTCGAGATACTCTGGCTGCAAGTGTGCCCCTGCTTGCATATCCAGCATCACGAATTCGTAAGGAACCGCTATTTCTTCTAGATACCACTTGACAATTGAGGCCCTGCTGCGGGCTCCGCCGTAAAGTTTCAGCACGAAATTTTTATCCTTTAACGCAACATTGCTGTTATAGCATTTTTTGGTAATTGGTCATTGGAGTCACCAGAGACTCTGATGTCAATGTTCGACTGATGACTGATGACTAATGACTAATGACTACTGACTACTGACTAATAACTAATGACCGATAACTACTGGCACCTCTGTCAAATGCAGAAACAAGATTCTGCTGCCAATAAAAATCAAAATAGCTCCGCCCAAGATCTCAATTTTATTTGCAAACAAGTTGCCGCACTTGTGACCGATAAACACGCCTGCAAAGGCTAAAAAGAAAGTAATAAATCCGATCGCAGTCACCGCAGGAGCAATAGAATCTTTCAGGACAGCAAATCCGATGCCAACTGCGAGGGCATCGATACTCGTCGCCACCGACAGCGTTATCAAAGTCCCCGTATCTAAGGGATTGAACTTTTTCTCGCATTCTTCGCTTTGCAGCGATTCATAAATCATTCTCCCGCCAATGAAACTCAACAGCCCAAAAGCGATCCAATGGTCGATCGGTGTTATCAAAAAACTAAAACTAAGACCTATCAACCATCCTATGACGGGCATTAAAGCTTGAAACACTCCAAAAAATAAGGCAATTTTTAAAGCTTTATTGACCTTCATGTGTTTGATAGCTAAACCGCTAGAAACAGCAACCGCAAAAGCATCTGCTGCTAGTCCCAAGGAAAGTAATATGGTACTGGCTGTATCCATTTTTGTAAGGTGTTAGGTGTTATAAATTAAAGTGTTACTTTTGACTGTTTTAGTTTACACTAAATTTTGATAAAGTTGCGTTTTTATCATAATCTATTCATTTTTGACTCACATTTATTTCACAATTGGCAAGGGTTGAAAAAATCAGCGCTTAGCTGTATTCTGTAAAAGATTATTTATCAAGTAGCAGAATTGACTATGCCGCAATCTAGACCGTACCAGCCATTGCTGCTCAGGTTACTGCATGGAGTTAACGCTGCGATCGCCCTTTTAGCAATTTTGAGCGCATTTCTGGTTTACAACACCTACGATGGGCGGTTTGGCAAAGTCCCCGTGCCTCAGATTGCAGATATTATCGGGATTCACGGCACTTTTGGCAAGATGTTGCTGTTAGGAATAATGCCGGCTTTTGCATTGTACAGTTTCCACGCAGGTCAAAAACGCTTGGTGCAGCCGGATTCTTTTGGGAGACTAACGCAGTTGGGAAAACCGATTTGGTGGTACAGTTTGCACCGGATTGTGAATACGTTGATGTTGCTGGCACTGACTTGGGCGATCGCTTCTGGCAGTATGGTTAAGGAAGAATGGCTGCCGGCTGGGGAATTGACGCAGGTTTGGTATTATTTACACGCTTCTGCTTGGGTGGTATTGGTATTTTGTCTGGCAATGCACTTGTTGATGAGTGCGAAGGTGGGGGGTTTGCCGCTAATTTTGTCGATGTTTGATGCCGCATATCGCCCGGAAGATTCGCCGGCTGCTTGGTGGAAGAAAATTCGCTCTTTGGTTGATCGCTCTTAATGTGAAAATGCTTTATTTGAAAATGAACAGAAATATTTTATTAATTGTTGCGGAAGTCTTGGTAATGGGAGGCTGGTTGTTTGCTGTGGTTGCACCTTTATTATTTCCCTAATCCTATCATAGCAACTTGGGTTAACAAATGATTATTAGGTTTGTAGTGAGGACTTCTTTCTTCCGTTTTATGAAAACTAAAGTCTTGACTACGAAGCCAAATTAAGCTTTTCGTGCAGCTTGCTAGAAATATTTGCGACGGGTTTCCATGGCGGCAAGATGCGATATCAAACGATCGGCAATTTTACCCTAAACTCAGCACCGCCCGCTGTTTTAGATTTAATTTGAGATTGCACTGGAGATTCAACTGTAAGGCTGCCGCCGTGCAATTCTACAATAATTTTATAGCACACAGACAGATCCAACCCTGTAAAATTTTTAAATGATTTAGTATGGCAAGAATGACCAAATATTTTCTGTTGAATTTCCTGCGAAATTATTGAGCCATTGTGAACTATGGATACAACAATAAATCTGCCTGTATATTCCTCGATAATATCGGTTTCAATTGTAATAATTTGAGCTGAATTCTCAATACTTTTAACTGCATCTATAGCATTGATGATGAGACTCGCGAATACCTGGCTCAGTTGACCGGGATAACACAAAATTGGCGGCAGGTTGTTGTACTCCTTGACTACTAATATTTTTTGCTCCAGTCTGTGAGCCAGCAACAGCAAAATATTGTCGATGCTCTCATTAACATTGGCGGGTTCTTTGTTGGCTTCGTCAGGAAGTGAAAATTTTCGCAAAGCCAGGACTATCTGGCGAATGCCATCTGCTCCTATTTTCAAAAGGTTGAGAATTTGCGGCAATTCTTCGCTGATAAAATCTAGGTCGCAGGCCTCTATTTCTTTGGCAATTCGCGGCACAGGTTCGGGATATTGTTCGCGATAGAGGCGAATTATATTGAGTAAATCTTTGATATAATCGTTA
The DNA here is from genome assembly GCF_036705685.1 of Microcoleus sp. AT3-A2. NCBI lineage: Bacteria > Bacillati > Cyanobacteriota > Cyanophyceae > Oscillatoriales > Microcoleaceae > Microcoleus > Microcoleus sp. AT3-A2. The sequence goes on along the minus strand of NZ_JAUBVF010000017.1, from coordinate 102,498 downwards.
ACGTGAATCAGGCGGCCGTAAATAAAGTTAATCGGGTTATTAATTTCCTGGGCAACTTCGGCGGTTAGTTGACCGATAATTGTCATTTTTTCGCTTTGTACTAAATGTTCTTCGGTGATTCTGAGTTTGGCTAATACTTCTTCCAAAAGTTTGAGTTCTTCTTGAATTTGCCCGTGAAGTTGAGATTGGGAAATTGCGATCGCCAGCGAGTCGGCAATTGCTTCCAAAACTTCCACCTCGTCGGGATTCGCAAACCGCCGATTTGCACAGGCGAACAGATATCCAAGCCGATGATTCTGAGTTAGTACGGGTACTGCTGCGTAGTGACTATTTGTGAGTTCGATATGGGCGTGTTCATCAGACGCTGTGGCATCAGGAGGGGCCGTTTTATGTAGCAGTATCGTTTCGCAGCGGTGAAGCCGTGCAGCTAAATCTCCAGAAGGCCCTCCTGGAACACCAAAGATTCCCAAGCGCGTCGGCAAACCTTCCCGGCAATATTCCCAGCCAAATTCTAAAGTATCTTGTCGGGGATCGTACCATGCGAAAATTGCTCGATCGAGCTGCAGCACTGTACCGAGTTCGTCTACTGTAGTTTGGAGGATGCGATCGAGCTGCAAGCAAGCGCGAATGCGGCCAGTTAAGCGGTGGAGAAGGGCTTCTGTGCGACTGCGAATGCAATGTAGGGCAAACAGCTTGAGCCCCACAATTGTTGCGAAAATTGCTGCGGCGGCAAGTAAGCCGGCGGCTACTGCTAGTATCTTGAAAGGAAGGAGTTCTTTTTCGAGATTGTCGCGGGGAATTACGAGGGCGATCGACCATTCAGCTTGTTCTAAAGGAATATAAGCAACATAAACTCTGGCGTCGTTGATTTGAGTCAGCACAATGCCCGTTTTTTGATAAACCATCTCCCGGGCTACATTTGCCAAATTAGTATCTGCGGACTCTAAAAGACTGGGAGCCGATTTGTCGATATTTCCGATTAATCGAGCGTCGGGATGCACAATCGGCACTCCTTGAGAATTGAGAACAAAAGCGTAAGTTCCTGCCCCATATTCCAGCTTTCCTACTACTTCGGCAATTCGATCCATGCTAATGACGCCGTTCATTACTCCGATCGGCTTTTCGGTTGTTTTATCAATAGAATTTACCGAATTTGACCACACCGGAGCTGAAATGGGAACAATACTTTGTCCTTTGAGCGTGCGAGAACTGGTAGGATCTGAAACATAGACTTCCCCAGCCATTGCCTTTTTGAAGTGTTGGCGGTCGCTAACATTAATCAACGCTCTGCCCACTTTTGTGGTGAAATAAGAACCGTCGGGAGCAATTAATGCGAAGTGCAGGAATTCTTGCAGTCGATTTACTTCCGATTTTAAATAAGGCTCTGCCACTGACCAATTCATCGAACGAACCGGAGGAGTGTGGGCGAGAATTTCGATCTCAGCCTTTCTAGTGCCGAGCCAGCGATCGATCTTGTTTGCCCGATCCCTAACTTCTAACAAAGCATTTCGCTCTAAATTTGTGATAATCAAGCGGCGAACACTTTGATAGCTGATACAACCAGTGATGCTAGTTGCCAGAATTGTTACCCCCAAAATTAAGAGCGCAGTTTGGTACCCAAGATGGTATTCGCCCTTTAATCCCGCTGGCAATAGTCGAGTTAATTTCCACCACTTTACTCTCGCAAAGCTTCGCATGGTTTGACCAATTTGTGAGATTGAAATCCTTAGCTCACCTACGATCTACTTGCCCGCCTGCCAGTAGTCTTAAACTACTAGCATTCAATAATTGCGGGGATTTTTTAATTTTTCCCCCCCGAGCAGTTCCTATCATTTCCGGTTCCACCGGAATGATATAAAGGACACGGCAGTGCCGTTTCCCTACCCAGATTAATTGTAGGAACACGGCACTGCCGTGTCCTAGCGGTGGGTAATATTAATTCCGATGCTGCCCGATTGGATATCACTTTGTTAAACAGGAATAATATCATACCACATTTTTGACAACTTAAAAAAGGTTATCAACTACTTAATTTTTGTTTACAGTCGTTAATAATTTATATTATTTAGGTGATGTGAGCAGTAGAAATTTTAGGTTGAGATTTTTGGTGTGTGTCTTAATCAATAGTCCAGACTGTTTTTAGTTAGTATTCTGAAAACCTTGATTTTCGGTTGGTATTTCAAGCACGCGATCGCCTTGAAACTCTTATTCTACAGTTGGCAATCAAAAAATATCCGCAGTATTGCTTAATAACGGAATATTAAAAGTTTTTTGTTCATTATTATTAATGAACGAAAAACTTGTTAAATCTTTAACTTACATCTCAACAATCAAAACTATTTTCGGTGCATTCGCTGGCTGAGGCACTGTTAAATTGCCCCAGTTGCGCGATTTGTTTAAAGAACCTTGTGAGTGTGTTCGTGCTGTTTCACATTGTCTTCAGTGCGAATGATGCGCTCGGAGTTGAGCACCCTTTTGCGTTCTAAGGAATAAGTAAAGTCGTTGCGAACTGTTCCCAAGGGAATGTGAAGTTGAGCTTGGGGGCGGATTTTGTAAGTGCGGGCAGCGGCGATCGCCCGAAAGCCAAATTCTTCGCTAAACTGAGATGATGTCGGGAATTCTGGCAACATTTTGGGTGTTTCGCCGTCGAGCACTGCTCCCAAAGTCGTCCCGCAAATCATTAAATAGGATGTGGGAATTCCCTTCAAAATTGCTTCTAAAGCTGCTGAGGGAATAGCTTCGATTACTTGCACTTCAAAAACTTCGCCTTCTTCTTTGATGAAGCAGGTAGCGACACCGACTGCTATGTAGTCGTCGGTGCAGAGATCAGGAGCGTTGGGATAAGCTGTTGCAGTCGTCATAAGAAAAGCTTGGTAGTGTGGAAACCGGGAACGAGAAATTATATCATTTCCGGTTACACCGGAATGATGTTGACTGTTGACTGTTCACTGTTGACTGTTGACTGTTGACTGTTGACTGTTCACTGTTGACTGTTCACTGTTCACTGTCAACCGTCAACTCGAATTTACTATTCCGATGCTAACGGATTTGATATTAAGCGATTTTAGATTTATTCCACGGTTTTTTTCGGGGATTTTATGTGAAAAATCTCAAACCGGCTGTTCTAATACCTAAAATTGTTGAGTTAAGCTCCAAGGAGCCGATCGCACGAGTGTGTCGATCGTACCACATCAAGGTAGATGCCGGATGATTCGGCAAGGATTCCCCGCCGCCACGACGTTTGCGGGAATATCTTTGACAACAACACTGCCTGCGCCGATCGTGCTATTGTCGCCAATAGTGACTCCTGGACAAATAATACTGCCGCCACCAATCCAAACATTATTGCCAATATTAATTTCAGTGGCTAGTTCTAGGCCAGAAAGCCTCAATTCCGGGTCTGTGGGGTGAAGAGCGGTGTAAATTTGTACGTTGGGCCCACACAGCAAATTCTCGCCAATGTTAACTCGATTGCAGTCGAGAATCACGCAGCCAAAATTCATATATAATCCGTTTCCCGCATAAATATTACTGCCGTAGTCGCAGTAGAAAGGTGGCTCGATTTCAACTTTTGGGCCAACTGCACCGAACCATTCGGCGAGAATTTCTAACCGTTTGTCTGGTTCGTCTTCGCGGGTAGAATTGTAGGTTCTGGCGATGCGGCGGGCTCGCTGGCGATCCAAAATTAATTGCTCATCAGCAGCTAAATACAATTCACCGGCGAGCATTTTTTGTTTTTCGGTTTTTTCCACAGTTTTTTCCAAGTTAAGAATTGGCGGTTGAAACCGCTACTTCACCAACGAACTTCCTCTCTAAGAGACTGAAGGATAATGTAGGGTGCGTAAGGGCGCACCTTACCGCTATAATTAGCGCGTCAGCTCATTTTTTGATGTTGTAGCATACATTTAGGGTTCAGGTTTTGACTGCAAACAAACAGCTAAATCCAGATTGGCTAATTTCTCAAAAGCTTGATTGATCGATCCTTTTCCCCGCAAAAAACCAGTATTTGCACCGGGACAAATATACTGTAAGGTTTCCGGCGAAAATCGATCGATAATTGACTTCACGCTGTTAATTTGCCTAGGCCAGTGAAAAGTTTTTGCCGTCAACAGCGGTACTGGGGCGGCTTCTCGGTTGGGGAGCAAGTGCCTACCCGAAAACAGCACTCCACCGCTGCCACTATGATAAAGGCAAGAGGAACCAGGAGAATGGCCAGGAGTCCAAAATGCTTTGATTCGATCGCTCAAAACAAATTCTCGCTCAAAAACCGTCACCTTCAAACCCGGCAGTAAATAAGCTTCCTGCTCTTGAATCAGGATCTCGCACCCCGTGGCTTCCTGAATCTCCCGCGCCTTGGCGATAGCGCCACGGTGGGTGAGAAACAGCAGTCGCACGCCGCCGTGTTCCCGCAAAAATGTTTGGTTAATCTCATCCCAAGCGGGACAATCCACCAGGATGTTAGTTTGGTTTTCTACAATGAAATAGGCTGTTGCACCCAGGGTATCCCGGTTGGGCGGGAAAGCAAGGATATTGTCGAGTACGGGTCTGGGTTGTTTGGAGACTGAAGTCTGTTGTTTCAAGGAAGTATTTCAGAAGGGAATGGGATAAATATTATGTTCTTTTTACTATGGTTGTTCGTATTGGGGCTGATATCGTACTACTTGTTGCAGAACGGCACCAGTCGCATTACCCGAACTCCGATATGGCTGCTGTGGCTGGTAATGATGGCACCGGCGCTGATTTGGGGTGGTTGGATTTTAGTTTACGGCACGAGCAAAACTGTACCGCCGGAGTTGGTAATTATACCTTTTCTGGTTTGCCCTTTTTTGTATTGGTTTTTGGTACAGTTGGGGCGCAAGAAAATTACCGCCGAAACTGCTGAGCAGTTAGCAAACTCTGCGACTGAACCTGCAAAGCCAAAACCGCCCGTGCGCCCGATCAATCAAGAAGAAGAAGCAAGTTTGCGCGATTGTTTTCCTTGGTCAATTTACTTTTTGCGAGATTTGGAATTTCGGCCGCAGGCTGTAATTTGTCGCGGACAGTTGCGGACGAACCCGGAAGCGGCTTATCAGGCAATTCGGGAGAATGTGGAGAGGCTTTTTGGCGATCGCTTTTTAGTAGTATTTCAAAACAGCTTGAGCGGTCAACCTTTTTTTGCTATAGTTCCCAATCCCAGCCACCAATCAGGGGAAACTCCTGTCAAAACCGAATCTGTAAACAGGCCATTTTTTGCATTAGCTTTGCTGCTGATCACGGTGTTTACGACTACCCTTGTCGGGACGCGACTTGCCGGGGTTACTGAACAAGCTTTGCAGTCTAACCCATCAATGTTGCTGCAGGGTTTGGCTTACTCGCTGGCTCTAATTACAATTTTAGCAATTCACGAATCCGGCCACTATTTAGCTGCCCAATTCTACAAAATTCGCACGACTTTGCCTTATTTTATCCCGATTCCTTTTTTCTTAGGAACTTTTGGGGCTTTCATTCAAATACGGAGTCCAATTCCCAACCGCCGAGCTTTATTTGATGTTAGCATTGCCGGCCCCCTGGCGGGTTTAGTGGCGACAGTGCCATTATTAATTTGGGGTTTGAATCATTCGACTATTGTACCGCTGTCTGACAAGTCGGGAATGTTAAATTTTGACTCTTTCAAACCCAGTTTTTCGCTGCTGATGACTTTGTTGAGCAAGTTAACCTTGGGTGGCGCTTTGAATGCGGAAACTGCGATCGATTTGCATCCGGTAGCGGTGGCGGGTTATTTGGGTTTGATCGTGACGGCGTTTAATTTGATGCCGGTAGGACAACTCGACGGCGGGCACATTGTACACGCGATGTTCGGCCAGCGAGCGAGTATGGCGATCGGGCAAGTTGCTAGACTTTGTATGCTGCTGCTTTCTTTTTTGGAACAGGGTTTACTGCTGTGGGCGATCATTTTGTTTTTCACGCCACTAAACGACGAACCGGCGTTGAATGATGTCAGTGAATTGGATAATCGGCGGGATTTTTTGGGGTTGTTGGCGATCGGGCTTTTGTTAATGATTTTGTTGCCCGCGCCTAGGGTACTGCTTGAGTGGTTAAATGTTTAGAAGGAAGTTCGGCAACGGATTCGCTCGACGGATTTAACGGATTTAACTAACGGATCGATGTCGAAGTCCCAGGGAATAGAGAGGAAGGAAGAAAAGAGAGGTTGACAAAATTCTGCAAGAGTTGCTATACAAGCGAGTTTAGCATTTCTCAACTCGCTTTCTATCTCGAAGTAATCTTTATTTTCACCGACTGATTAGAGAAATATGTCTTACAAATCCTTTACTTTCCAACAATTAGAAGAGCGATTTGGATTGGAGCTATCACTCAGTCCTATTTTGAGTGCCAAGGTTGTTCCTGTAGAACCCTCCGAATGGCTTTGGAGAGCAATGGAAATTAGTTCTAACACTGCTGTTACAACTGCAAAAGAACGTTCGGAACGGATTATTTCTCCTATTCTGTTAGAATTTAGAGAAAGGAACAACAGACAATTTTCTCTTTTTTCGGGTTGGTCATTTGATGTAGATGCGGATCAGGGATTGAATGGGGAATGCGACTTTCTATTGTCTTCCGTGCCGTTTGATTTTGAAATTAAAGTTCCGGTTTTTGCATTGAGAGAAACGAAAGTCGGAGAAATAGAATCTTGTCTGCCACAGTGTGCAGCACAAATGGTAGCTGCTCAGCTATTTAACGAACGCGAACACAATTCCATACCTGCAGTATATGGCTGCGTAACTACTGGCGTTGTCTGGCGGTTTCTTAAATTAGAAGGAAATAATTTAATTATTGATGTTGATGTTTATTGTCTCGATAATGTTCCTATGATTTTAGGCATTTTGCAAACAATCGTTAATTTATACCAATAATTTTGCGAGTCTAATAAAATAGGTTGGTAGGGAAAATTCCGTTGTTATTATCAAATTAATGATATTTTTTTACCAGAGGCGATAGCGACAAGTTTAGCCCAAAAATAGAATAATATAGCTGTACCAATAATCGCAATGACTCCAGAACAAACAGCGCTAATTCCGATTTATCGCGAGCAGTGGCGACAAACTGGACTTTCGATAAAACCGCTCGATCGCCCGCAAGCGACAGCAGCAATCAACACCGCCTACAACATCATCGGCTGTCCTGAACCGGAAATTATTTTCTGTGACAGCCCTTACATAGCTTTGCAAGCAATTGAACCGCTAAGGATACGCGATTCTGGTCTGGGAATGGCAAGCGAAATCAGAAACAAAATTCATAATGAATTGTACGATATATTAAGAAGTCAACTCGGCAGGGAATTAGAAAATAAGATTTACAGCCAACTGTATAATCCGCTGTATGCTCAACTGATGAATCAACTCCACCTTCATGTTAAAGACGAAGTTTACATCAAATTAGCAAGGAAGTTGGGCGGGAGATTTCAGAGATTCCTGATCGATCAGGCTTATCATAATAACAGCATAGTTTCCGAACTCTCAGCCTGTCACGGAAGTTGGGTGGATTTTTGTATTGGCGTGTTAAATTTGGAGTACGATCGCCCTTTATACTCAGCCTTTAAATCTTTAGTGGAAAACTGCGGCTGGATTTACCCGTTTGAGAAAATGTGCTTTGTGTGCGATCGCCCGATCCAACTTCATTTTGATAGCGAATATTTGCTCCACGCAGAATGTCAAGCAGCGGTTGAATTTGCTGACAAGTTCAGTGTATACTCTTATCGCGGCGTGCGACTGCCGGAAATAATCGGTCAAGTTCTGCCGCAGTCTTGGCAAGCTTCATGGCTATTAACAGAACAGAATGCTGAAGTGCGCCGAGTTTTGATTCAGGCGATCGGCTATCCGAGAATTTGTCAAGAATTGCAAGCAACTGAATTGGATACTTGGCAAGAATATACTTTGTTGAAAATTGAGAATAATATTGACATAGAGCCAATTTATTTGTTAAAGATGACTTGTCCGAGTACGGGACACCTTCATGCTTTGCGAGTGCCGCCAAAAGTGCAATCGGCTAAAGAAGCGATTAGCTGGGTAAATTGGGGAATAGATCCCGAAGAATTTCAAGTGCAGACTTGACGCGAAAGTTGAGAGTTTTGAGTGCGCCAGTTGACAGTTCAAGAATTACAGCGCCCCCAAAGCAGCATTCTCCATCAGTCCAGAACAATTAAAAAATGTAGATTTACAGCCCGCACTTGGTACTATGTACTCTGGCAGCTAAAACCAACAACTTCAAATCGACATGAGCCAGCATTCAGACCGCATTGCCCCTCACGGCGGCATCCTGGTCAACCGCATTGCCACACTAGACCAAAGACAAGAATTTTTCGACAAAGCAGAAGTCTTGCCGCGAGTCCAGCTTTCGGATCGATCAATCTCCGACCTGCAAATGATCGCCATCGGCGCCCTGAGTCCCCTCAAAGGGTTCATGAACGAAGCTGATTATCGATCGGTCGTTAAACAAATGCGCCTCTCCAACGGTCTTCCTTGGTCGGTTCCCATCACCCTCTCGGTAACAGAAGAAGTCGCCGCCCCCCTGAAAGCAGGAACTTTAGTGCGCCTCGACTCGCCGGCGGGCGAATTTGTCGGGCTCTTGGAACTTGCAGAAAAATATCACTACAGTAAAGAAGAAGAAGCCGTCAACGTCTACCGCACCGACGATCTCAAACATCCGGGTGTCCAGGTAGTAGACAAATCCGGGCCCGTTAACCTCGCAGGCGACATTTGGCTGCTGGAACGCGAACCAGATCCCCGTTTCCCCCAATACCAAATTGACCCGGCGAAATCGAGAACGCTGTTCACAGAAAAAGGATGGAAAACCATAGTCGGTTTCCAAACCCGAAACCCCATCCACCGGGCCCACGAATACATCCAAAAATGCGCCTTAGAAACAGTAGACGGCTTGTTCCTGCACCCGCTAGTGGGGACGACAAAAGAAGACGACATCCCGGCTGATGTGCGGATGCGCTGCTACGAAATTCTGCTAGAAAAATACTATCCAAAAGATCGCGTAATTTTGGCAATTAATCCGGCGGCGATGCGCTACGCCGGGCCGCGAGAAGCAATTTTTCATGCTTTAATCCGCAAAAACTACGGCTGCACTCACTTTATCGTGGGGCGCGATCACGCTGGAGTTGGCGATTATTACGGCACTTACGATGCCCAATATATTTTTGACGAATTTGAGCCAGGAGAATTGGGAATTGTGCCGATGAAATTCGAGCACGCTTTCTATTGCACACTGACGGAACAAATGGCTACAACTAAAACAAGTCCCAGCACTCCCGAACAACGGGTGCATTTGTCTGGAACCAAAGTTCGGGAAATGCTGCGCGCTGGAAAATTGCCGCCGCCGCAGTTTTCCCGGCCGGAAGTCGCCGCAGAATTAGCCAAAGCCATGAATATTTTCAATTACGAGATTTAAATCTTGAACTTTGGTGGGGGCGACATTCTGAAGAGTTTTGAATTTTGAGTTTTGAGTTTAAATTTTACAAGTTTAAACTTAAAACTTAAAGCTCAAAACTTAAAAATTATCTTAATACTAAACACTCACAACTTAATTAAATTCCCTAAAATTATTGAGGGGAATTTAATTGAAAATTCAAAACTTAAAATTCAAAGCTATTTAAAAATGGGACTCAAGCGGCGGGAATTTTTTCAGGAAGCTGGCCGGGTGCTGGCAGCCATCGGAATCAGCGAGGCCCTGTGGCTGCGGTTGGGCGATGGCTACCTCCAAGCCTTAGCGCAACCGACTGCCAGGAAGTTGGCTTTGTTGGTTGGCGTTGACAAATATCCAGACTCGCCCCTGCACGGCTGCGTCACGGATGTGGAAATGCAGCGGGAACTGCTGATATATCGGTTTGGGTTTGTGCCCTCGGACATTTTGACTTTGACTGACGCTCAAGCTACCAGGGAAAATATCGAGACGGCTTTTGTGACTCACTTGAGGGAACAAGCAAAACCCGGTGACGTGGTAGTTTTTCACTTTAGTGGCTGCGGTAGTCGAGTCAGTTTGGCCGAATCTCCCGGAAAAATGCAACACAGTTTGGTGCCGGCGGATGATGTTTTGCCGTTGTTAGCCAACCGGGCGGTGAACGATATTTTAGAGGAAACGCTGTTTCTGTTGATGCGATCGCTCGCGACAGAAAATGCGATCGCCATCCTCGACACCAGCTACCATTATCGGGGTTTCCCCACAAACGGCAACTTTCGCATTCGCTCCCGCCCCCGCCCCACCATCGGCGAGCCGGGCCTCGCAGAATTAACGTTTGCCCAAGACCTCCGAACCCGCAAAAATCTTCGTCCTGCCGCGGCCGTACTTGCCGCAGGCGCGAATTCCCAACTCGCCGCCGAACAAGAGTGGGGCGGATTTACCGCAGGTTTGTTTACCTACGCCCTCACCCAAACTTTGTGGTGGGCAACTCCCGCTAGCAGCTTCAGCGTCAGTTTCAGTCGCGCTGCGGGTAATGTCGAGCAAATCGCGGGGTTATCGCAGCAACCGCAAATTCTCAATCACGATTTAACAACCGCGCCGGCGGCGAATTTTTCAAATTTAATGTTGAATTGCCCTGCATCTGACGGCGCTGTGACGGCGGTGGAAGACGGCGGCAAAACTGTGCAGTTGTGGCTGGGGGGGTTGTCGCCCTGGGTTTTGGAGTGCTGCGGGGGTTCTGTGTTTGCTGTGGATTCCTCAGCGGGCGCGAGGCTTTTGCTGCGGGGACGCACGGGCCTCTCTGCTAAAGCCCAAGTTTTAGATGGGTCTGCTCAAACAAACGGCGAATTAACTGTCGGCGAACTCGTGAGGGAAGAAATTCGGGTATTGCCGCGAAACATCGGTTTGACAGTAGCTTTGGACTCAGGTTTGGAACGCATCGAGCGCGTGGACGCTACCAGCGCCTTTGCGACTGTGCCGCAAGTTTCGGCGGTAGGCAGCGAGCAATTGGCTGACTGTCGGTTCGGCAGAGTCCCGGAAACGACTTTAGCCGAAACTTCCTCGGCTCACGAGCCTGCTTTGTATCCAAGCCGTTACGGTTTGTTTTCTTTGGCTCAAATGCTGATTCCCGATACTGAGGGCGACGGGGGAGAAGCAGTTAAGGTGGCGGTGCAGCGCTTGACTCCGCAGTTGAAAGCGCTGCAGGCTGGGAAGTTGCTGCGGCTGACTACCAATGAGGGGTCTTCGCGCCTGAAGGTGCGGGCGGTTCTGGCAACTACCGCACCGCAAGCGCGGGTCGTGGCACAGCGGGAGCCTGTGCGGGCCGAAAAATCTTACCGCCTGGAACCGCTGACCGGGGAAAGTGAGAAATCTGATCAGGTTTCTATACTAAGTGTGAACAACGCCAGCCGAATTCAGTGCAGATTGTATAACGATAGCGATCGCCCGGTTTACTTTGCGGTGTTTGACTCGAGCAGCGCGGGACGGCTGTCAGTGCTCGGCGCTGAGGCCAAAGACGGTGTGGGGGGGATGTCGCGGCCGATCGCTCCTGGGGAGAATGTGACCGTGCCGACGGCTGGGGCGATCGGGTGGGCGGTATCGGGGCCGATCGGACTTGCGGAAATTACAATTATATTTAGTGAGAAGCCCTTCGCTCAAACTCTGGCTGCAATAGAAGCCGAAATCCAGCAAACGAGGGATGCCCTGCCAATTCGAGTGTTGTTGAATCCTTTAAATGTGGCGCGGGCTGTGCTCGAAGATTTGCACGCGGCTAGCATTCCGGGGGTGCAGAAAGTGGGGATATCGACGGATGATTGGGCTTTGGATGTGAATGTTTGGGCAAGTCTGAGTTTTGTTTATCGGGTGGTTTAATTGAAAAATGGGGACTTGGGAATGTTTTCTATAACCTATAATCTGAATCTATCCCAGTACGAAATCGATAAGCTGTCGCGCATTTAAATTGCCTGTTAGAGGCGGGCGGGACGCCCAACCCACAAGAGTTTGATTGTTTTTTCACAGACCATTTAAATGCAGAACATCTTATTACTTTGGCTACGCTTAGCACGAGTCGAGCGGGAACAGCATAGCGGAAATATTGGGAATGTCAACTGCCAACTGTCAACTGCCAACTGTCAACTGTCAACTGTCAACTGACTGATAAAGCTTTTCTACCATTTGAGCCAAGCGTTTCATGGCAGTTTCAATCTCATCATTGGTCGCGGTCAAACTGATGCGTAAACACTCATGTTTGTGCTGCCAATCTTCCCGCAAACCAGGGAAGAAAGAACTTCCTGGCACGACAATTACGCCGACTTTTTTCAACTCTTGATATAGTTCCCAATCAGTCATTGGCAAATCTTTCAGCCACAACCATGCGAAAATTGCTCCTTCGCCCCGGTGCAAAAACCACGGCAAATCTTTCGGCATTGCTTGTTCTAGAGTGCTTTCTACGATCGCAAATTTGCTTTGATAGTACGGCCGAATTACGTTGATGGAAATATCGGCAAGAGCGCCGGAAGCAATGGCACGAGTTGCGATCGCCTGTCCGTATCTCGGCGAATGAATGCACATATTGGTCTGAAAACATTCTAATATTTGAATGATTTTTTCATCGCCGATCGCAATTCCGATTCTTTCACCCGGCAATCCGGCTTTCGACAAACTCATACAGTGCACGATATTGCCGCCAAAAATCGGCGTCATTTCGGTAAAATTCAAAGACGGGAAGGGAGGGCCGTAGGCGGAATCAACGAACACCGGCGCGTCAAAAGCGCCCGCTAAATCGGCAATTTTCTTAACTTCGTCGTCGCTGAGAACGTTGCCGGTGGGGTTGCAGGGACGGGAAAAAATGACGCAGCCGGTGGTTTGGTCGATCGACAATTGGCTGAAATCCGGGCGGTATTTGAACCTGTGAGCAGCCGCATCAATATCGAGGGTGGGTTTGCAGGCGACTACCGCTTCGGGAATCAAGCTAACGCCGCCGTAACCCGTGTAGTCTGGGCTCAGCGGTAAAACAATATTTTTAAGCTGTTTGCTGGTAGTGTAGCCGCCGAAAGCGTTGGCTGCGTAGAAGTAAATCGATTGACTTCCGGGAGTAATTAGGATATTGCGATCGGTCAAATTCAGTCCGTAACGCTGGTTAAAATCCGCCAATACCGCATTGATAAATGGCTGATAACCTTGACTGGAACCGTAGCGACAAACCACCTCGCCGTATTCTGGGCTGGCCAAAAGTTCCGCAGTGCAGTCGCGCCACAACTGTTCGACTTCCGGCAAAATCACCGGATTTCCGGCGCTCAAATTGATAAACTCCTGCCCGCTGCCGGCTCTGAGTGTTTCAATAATATCTTTCATAATTGCCCGAACTCCCGTGAGGTGGGACATCTGAGCGCCAAATTGAGTCAGGGCAGGGTTCATAGCAAATGCAGCGACAATGATAGAAGTTTACAGTTTACCTATAATAACTCCAGTCGCAGGCGTTAGCCTAGCTTATCTGGGGCATGGGTTGTCTATCGAACGTCTGATTAATTCAATAAACTCGATCGCACAGCGTTTTGTTTCTTCCCCTGTGCGCCGGAATATAAGATTCAGGGCATTTGTGGAGCTGGATCGATCGATCGATCGAAGAGTGTTTTTTGCCTAAAAATTAGCGAACGGAACAGCAATCTCTAATTCAAGAGTTGTAGTAAGATTTCACGCCGTCGGGCCCGATGAATTGCCGACACTTGACAACAACCATTGGAAAAATCTAAAATTAGCCGTAGAACCCGGTCGCAACAGAATTTTATGGGCTCCTGTTACTGCTATAATTACAGGTTTAATCCAGCCTCAAGAATCAGATTTGTTGCTAGCTCATTTTCATGATTCGCGGTTTGTTGACAGCGGTGCATTTTATTATCAATCCGACTAAAGCCAAGATAGCTCGTAAGGTCGCCCTTCGAGTGGCGTTACATAACAAAAACGTAAATTCTCCCCCAATTAATTGCCGTAAAATTCAACACACCAATGACACACTTTCCACTTATAGAATACGAGCAACTTACAGATCCTAAAGCCAAAGCAGTGTACGAAGAAATATTGACAGACTTGGGGTTTGGCATCGTCCCCAACCTGTTCAAGTCAATGGCAATCAACCCTGACATATTAGAAGCAAATTGGAAAAAATTCCGGGGAACAATCCTGCAAGGAGACTTACCCCGCACGCTTAAAGAAATGGTCGGCGTCGCTATTTCCCAATCAAATAATAGCGAGTACGCTCTCCAAGTTCACCTGCACGGATTGTCAGCCTTGGGGATGAGCGAAGAAATCCTGCGAACGCTAGTTTCTGACTTTGCCAACTGCCCTTTGCCAAAACGCGATAAAGCCGTAATTACCTTTGGCTTGCTGGCTGCTACCAAACCGCTGGAAATGACAGAAGCGGATTACCAAAACCTGCGGGATTTAGGGCTAGATGATGCGGAAATATTTGAGATTATTGCTACAGCAGACTTGTTTAGCTTTGTCAACCGATATACCGATGCAATAGCCCTGGAAATAGATGCTTTGTAATCTATATTTTATACCCATATTATGGGCGATCGGCTAGAAGATCAAGATCGAGAAGAGCTTCTGTTGACAGCCCGCCATTTGTTAGCAGAAGCTCAAGCGCTTTCCATCCGCATTTCCGCCGTCAATGAAATTGCCACTGCCATTAACCGCACCCTCGATCTGGGCCAAATTTTGCGGGTAGTAGGTAAGCAAGCCAAATGGCTGCTGGACTTTGAACACTGTAGCGTTTGCCTGCACAGCAATAACGCTTGCATGACTTTATTTGGCCCGCATATCCCTGTAGATATTTCAGCCCTGACAGAGGGCGGCCCTATTAAGAAAGCTTTCACAACACGTCAACCTCAATTAATTCAACAAGCGGATGCCACTGCTATTTTATCCCCCTACGCTTCGCAGATTATCCTTCCTTTGGAAAGCGAAGGTAAGGTTTTAGGAACCATTAATTTTGCCACAACCAAGCCGGGGGCTTACACTCAAGAAGACTTGCGGATTGGCTATCTTTTGGCTTTGCAACTATCCTCAGCCATCCGCAATGCTGAACGCTTTAAAGAGATAAATAGCCTGTATTCCGAGCTCGATGCCGAAAAGCACAAATCTGACCAGCTACTGTTGAATGTGCTCCCGGTTGAAATTGCCGAAGAGCTAAAAAATAACGGCAAAGTGGAACCACTTTATTATGATAGCGTATCGGTTTTATTTACTGACTTTAAAGGCTTTACTCAGTTATCTGAAAAAATGACGCCGCGAGAGTTGGTTGACGAACTAGACTATTGTTTTTCTTATTTTGATCGCGTGATGGATAAATACTCTATGGAAAAACTGAAGACTATTGGCGACAGCTATATGTGTGCGGCGGGAATTCCTACCCCTCGCCCAACACACGCCTTTGATGCTGTACTTGCTGCCATAGAAATTAGACAGTTCATGGATTTGCGAAAAATACAGAAAGCTCAACAAAATATCCCTTATTGGGATATCCGAATTGGCATTCATTCAGGCCCAATACTTGCTGGAGTAATTGGCAATAAAAAGTTTTCCTATGATGTCTGGGGAGATACAGTTAATACTGCATCTCGGATGGAATCTTCCGGCGTATCTGGAAATATCAATATCTCTCACGACACCTTTGAATTAGTTAGAGATTTTTTTGAATGCGAATACCGAGGAAAAATTTATGCTAAAAATAAAGGCGAGTTGGATATGTATTTGGTTCGCTATCTTAAATAAATTTGGGAAGGGCTAATTGCTAAGAAAAAATGGCTAATCGAGCCGTTAATCTATTTTAGATTTTAGATTTTAGATTTTAGCCTGGGTAATTACTGATTATTAGCACGGTTTGGATTGCTGGCCTACAGCTGCAGTTTTTTTAACGGATGTTAGATTTTGAAATAAAACTCAACTATGAACTGAGAATATATAGCTCGAAGTTTTTTCTCAGGGGATCGCTATTGTATCGCAGTGTCCCCAGGCTATACTAAAATAATCGAGTTGTAGATTTTAATTTTTAATTATTTATGCGTATTTGGCAAGCCGATTTTTACCGCCGCCCTCTCCAAGATGAGGCGGGTAAACCACTCTGGGAACTCTTAATTTGCGACTCGGAAGGCAGTTTTCAATTTAGCGCTGTTTGCCGCCAGGGGGACGCAAATTCTAATTGGCTAGCTTCGCAGTTGCAGCAGCAAGCTCAAACCCAAAATTTGCCAGACTTGATTCAAGTATTTAGACCTCAGTCTCTGGGCTTAATCGAAGCTGCGGGCCAAGTATTGGGTGTCAAGGTAGAAGCGACTCGGCGCACTGCGGCTTTGAAATTGCTGCTGCAACAACGCGCAAAAGAATATTTGAGTATGCCTAATTATACAGGTGAAACTTACAGTGCGATCGCCCTTGACTCGCCACCGCCCGTACCCTTACCCGAAAACCTCTGGGGCGATGGCTGGCGTTTTGCTTCCCTACCCGCCGGCGATATTGAAGAGGCTTTCCAAGGGCGTCCCCTGCCAATTTTGGAAATGCCAGAATTGCTGTTACCGCTGAATTTGGGCTTGGCCTCAACAGTACCCGTACCGGGAGTTGTAATTGACGGCGGACGCCAGTCTATGCGCTTGGCTAGATGGCTTCAGGACGCCAAACCTTTTTCTTTGAATTATATCGCTGGAGAACCTGACGGATTGATATTGGAAGCTGGGTTAGTAGATAGGTGGGTTGTGGCTACTTTTGAAGATAGCGAGGTGAAAGCCGCAGCCCAAATCTACCAACAGCGCAAGCAATTAAGTAAAGGATTACATTTTTTGTTAGTCCAGCCCGATGATAGTGGCATGACTTATACAGGCTTTTGGCTGTTAAATTTTGATCGATAAGATGTAAATAATATTATTTGTGAGGTCGATCGCGCGCCGAAAAATAGTAAAGCACCGCCCGAACTCAGTTCCCGCCGATACAGACTCAAGCACAAATTTTAAAACCGCTTCTTGAACTAGCGAGAGATCGTGCTGAAAATTTATTCTACAACTAAAATCAAGCCGTTTTGGATTCCCTGACACACTCGGTTGATGTGACACTGGTCTTTTTCGTTCAGACCTTTCTGGGCTAGCATTGCTGATTTCAGCAGCCGTCTGTCAAGGGGGGTAATCTGGCGAAAAGCAAAGATGCGCTCGACGATCGCCTCGATCGAGATTTTGGGGAGGTTAGCAGAGCTGACTGTCATGGTCTTAACACGCTAAAAGTTGATAACAGAACTGTGTATCTTTATTTTTAAAGATTTTGTGAAGGTACTTTGTGATTAATATCACATATTTTTTGTGACAATATAGTGTATATAGGGTGACTTTTGTCACGAAATCTTCAATTATCTTTACGCCAACTTAACGATGGCCCGATAGAATCACTGTGGTAAAACTCAAGCAGAGGGTAAAAATGGCACAAGCAAAAATCGGAATTATCGGCGGCAGCGGTTTGTATAAAATGGAGGCCCTCAAGGATATTGAAGAGGTGAAAATTGATACACCTTTTGGATCACCATCGGATGCCGCAATTGTGGGAACATTGGACGGTACGCCGGTAGCATTTCTGGCTAGACACGGCCGCAACCACACTTTTTTGCCCTCAGAAGTGCCATATCGTGCAAATATTTATGCAATGAAGAGTTTGGGAGTTGAGTATTTAATCTCAGCCTCGGCGGTTGGTTCCCTGAAAGCAGAGGCGAAACCTTTAGATATGGTAGTGCCCGATCAGTTTATCGATCGCACAAAAAATCGAGTTTCTACCTTTTTTGGAGAAGGAATTGTTGCTCACATCACATTCGGCGATCCGGTTTGCGGCGAATTGGCTAAAGTATTGGCAAGTGCGATCGAATCCTTGAACCTCACCGACGTTACCCTGCACCGGGGCGGCACTTACGTCTGCATGGAAGGCCCCGCATTTTCCACAAAAGCAGAATCCCACCTTTACCGCAGTTGGGGGGCGACAGTCATCGGCATGACAAATTTGCCGGAAGCAAAACTAGCCAGAGAAGCAGAAATTGCCTACGCAACTTTAGCATTAGTCACCGATTATGACTGCTGGCACGAAGATCACGACAGCGTAACAGTAGAAATGGTAATAGCAAATTTACACCGCAATGCAGAGAATGCTCAAAAAGTCATTCAAGAAACAGTCCGTAGACTAACAGAAAACCCCCCAGTATCTGATGCACATTCAGCTTTGAAATATGCAATTCTGACTCGGCTGGATCAAGTGCCGACCGCAACTAAGGAGAAAATGGGCTTGTTGTTGCAGAAATATTTGTAAAACGAACCGTGAAGACGCAAAAAGCGCGAAGGAAAAACTGCATCCCTTCTTTCTCTTCCTTCGCGTCCTTAGCGTCTTCGCGGTTCATTTAATCTTACGACCTATTCGTTATCCTATAGTTGACGATTATTTCTGAAGGATTAATTTATCAACTGCTTGAATGCGTCGTGTTCCCGAATTTTTTCTAAATCAGCTTCACTTTTAGCCAACTCTTTACACACATTCGGATTGAGATTGAGGGCGCGCTTTAAATTTTCAATTGCTAATTCAATTTTACCTTGTAGCGCATAACATCGGGCTTTGTTGTACCAAATTCTGTAAAAATCAGGCCGAATTTTAGCAGCATTGTCGTAGGAAGCGATCGCAGCTTCGTATTTTTGCAATTTGGAGAGTGCAACGCCTCGATTGTTCCAAGCGTCAGTATAATCATTTTTAATTTGTAGGGCTTGATTGTAAGAAATTACTGCTTGTTCGTACTCCTGCATTTTGGAAAAAGCAACGCCTCGGTTGTTCCAAGCATCGGCATAATCGGGTTTGGCTTGAATTGCTTGTTCGTAACAGCCGATCGCCTCCTGGTACTTCTGCAACTCCAACAATACCACGCCTCGATTGTTCCAAGCATCGGGATAATTCGGGCGAATTGTAGTAGCTTGTTCGTAAGAGGCGATCGCCTCTGGATACCGCTGCATTCTCGTGAGCACTACTCCTCGGTTGTTCCAAGTATCGGCTAAATCCGGCTGAATTTTCAGGGCCTGATCGTAAGCTGCGATCGCATCTTGATAACGGTTTTCAAAGAAACAAGCATCTCCCTGTTTAGCATAGTCGGCGGCAGTCAATAACTTTTGGTAATTGCCATAGTTAACCGGAGCAAATTCTTGAATTTGGGCATCGGGGAATAAAAGGTCTGTTTCTGCCTCGGCCGGGTGACTTTGGTGTTGAATTTCGCCTAAGATAGTTTCAGCGTCCGAAATTAATAGTTTTAATTGAGAGATTGTATCGTAATGGAGACTTTCAATTTCTTGGCGAGCAATTGTTGTCTGCTTGGACAATTTGCTCAACAGAAACCAAACCCCGACTCCGGCTGCTGTCGGAAACAAAGTTAGGGCTATTACCAGCCCGTTAAGCAGTACCGCCGTGCGCCCAAAAGCAATGTCAACTTCTTCTTGAACTCGATCGCGAATTTCTTCTTTAAGTTGCTGCTGTGAGAATTCCTGCTGAACCAACAGTGCCACCCTCGGTTCAGACGCAGAAACGCTACTGGCGCAGACTAGAATAGTCAAAAGGGCGATCGGGCTAATACTTTTTCTAAAGATACTTGACAAACGCATTGCCTTAGTGATACGCACCTGAGTTGCGATTTCCATGTGTCAAGAGATGCTGATAACGATGATCCCAGACTAGCCCATTTGTTCACAAACTATTAAATACAGGATATCTGTTGTGCAGTCCCCTCCGATCAAATTGCTGACGCAAGAATTGCTAGACGAAGTTGCCGCTTCCTCCCGCCGCAGTCCCCGCCAGCGACAAAACTACAATTTCCATGATTTGTCTGAAAAAGTGCAGCGGTTTGTCAACGTGCTGCAACCAGGCACTTACGTCCGCCCTCACCAACACCTGCGCCCGCCTGCCGTTAACGGTTTTGAGTTTTTTGTGGTGATTCAAGGAGAAGTCGGTATTGTTATTTTGAACGAAAACGGTCAAATCCTGCGCTCCTTGCGAGTCAGCGCGGCAGGCCCGACTCGCGCTGTCGAACTGCCAGAGGGCACTATTCACACGTTAGTAGCTTTGACACAGGATACTGTGATTTTGGAGTTTAAGGAAGGGCCTTACGACGTGGGGGCTGATAAAGACTTTTTGGCAAGTTTTCCTGCTGAGGGAACTGCGGCGGCGCGAGAATTAGTCCTGATTTGGGAAGCGGAATTTAACAGTTGACTGTTGACTGTTGACTGTTGACTGTTGACTGTTGACTGTTGACTGTTGACTGTTGAGTGTTAACTGTTAACTGTTGACTGTTGACTGTTGACTGTTAAAAATCTAAAATTTAAAATCGGTTGGCTGTTGACTGTTAAAAATCTAAAATCTAAAATCTAAAATCTAAAATCGATGGGCTGATTACTAATTACTGATGAATCTAATTGTCGTCATCCGATTGTATAAATCCGGGGCGTTGCGAATGATTTTTCTCAAGAGCTCATCCGTCACCCAAAAGACGAGGGGAAACGAAAATGTTTTGCTGAATTCGCTGCATAATAGGTTGGTAGAAACGAGCAATCGATCGATCGTCTCCACTGATTCCAAACCGAGGATCATTAAAGCTGGAGGCTGTTCCCCGTCTATTTCTGCTGCCATTGTCCTGTAGAGAGTTGTCGCCGATTTGGGCAAAAACAGTTGCTGCGGTTTCACGGGACAATTTACTTGCAGCCGATCGACTATTTGCTGCCGCAAAGCCAGCGAGTTGCAGTTGACTAAAACGAAAGAAAAGTAACCTTGGGAAAGACGGAGCGTCCGAATTAAAGTGGATAACGACCGCTCGTTATATTTAGCTGCATCGTCTTTAGCTGTATTTTCTGAGCTTTGCTCGACCAACATAAATTGCATATTTTTTATCTAGTTTTAGAGATTTTCTAGATTAAATGATGTTTCTAAAGAAAATGTGAAGATTGGAAATTTATTTTTCCTTTAAAAACATTTGGGTAACTATACCACGGTTTTAAATTAATATCAATAGTCCCATCGAAATAGTCCGATCGACAGATTTGACTTGAACCACTCAAAAAGCACCTGCGACGGCACAACACAATTATAGCCACCGCAGAACGAAGAAGCATATTTCGCAAGGGTTTCAGCAATTAATAACGTTCTAAATATCTGGCACAATTTCTAGATTAAATGTAATTTAAAATACAAAAAAATTACCTAAAATTCTCAGCCAGCGGCAAAGTAAACCAAAAACTTGCCCCAGCACCGGGAGTGCTAATTACCCCTATTTGGCCGCCGTGAGCACCAATAATTTGGCGACAAAGATATAGCCCCAAACCCAAACCGACGGAGTGTCGAGATTGATCACCCCTAACGTAAAGGTCAAAAAGATGTTCGCACTGTTCCGGCAATATTCCCGCCCCGTCATCTTCCACGGTACAGTAAATCATTCTACTTCCGGGATTGGAGATTGGTGATTGGGGATTGGTAATGGGGGATTTGTCGATGTCTTGTTTTGCTGTGCTTTGATTTATAGTTAATTTTTCCGCATTGATTACTTGAGCCGAAACAGTTAAATTCAGTCCTGGAAAATTGTGTTTTAAAGCATTAGTAATTAAATTAGAGAAGACGCGCCACAACTGAGTTTTGTCAGCATTCACGGCTGGCAAATCATCTGGCACCAAATTTTTAAAAGTAGCTTTACCCTCATTCATTAAAGGCTCCAAATCTGTCGCAGCAGCTTCAACTATCGCCCTCAAATTAACCGATTCGCAGTG
This sequence comes from Microcoleus sp. AT3-A2, assembly GCF_036705685.1. Taxonomy (NCBI): domain Bacteria; kingdom Bacillati; phylum Cyanobacteriota; class Cyanophyceae; order Oscillatoriales; family Microcoleaceae; genus Microcoleus; species Microcoleus sp. AT3-A2. Next base: position 80,752 of record NZ_JAUBVF010000017.1, on the reverse strand, counting down.
CAGAACCAAACCGCGCAATTCCCCGGCGTGAACTTCCAGCAGCGAATTTATCAAGCGCAATTGCTGCTCGCTACCTTGAATCATCCGCTCCAAAATAGAACGGGGAATTGCGATCGAATCCCCAGTTTTCGTCTGCCAATTTTTCAGCACCATTAACATTCCCGCTACCGGGTTTCGCAAGTCGTGAGAAAGAGCGTGGATAAACAGCCGCAGCGATTCTTGTGCCTGTTTGCGCTGCGTGATATCCTCAATTAAACCCTCATAATAAAGCACGCCGCCGCTGCTATCCCTTACCGCCCGCGCCTTCTCAGAAATCCAGACAATACTGCCGTCACAGCGGTAAATTTTAGATTCAAAATCCGATACTGTGCCGCTTTCCTCGATCGATCGCAAAAACTCATTTCTGCGAGCCGGATCAACGTACAACTGCCGCTCAATATCAGTAAACTTTGCCGTCACTTCTTCCGGAGAGTCGCAGCCGTAAATGCGCGCCAAAGCTGGATTTGCAGTAATATAACGGCCATCGGGAGTGCTTTGAAAAATCCCCTCGCCCGCATTCTCAAAAATGCTGCGGTACTTCGCCTCCGCCTCTTCCAACTGCTGGTAAGCAGATTCCAACTCACGCCTGGTACTAAACTCTTTCCGTTGCAGACATTCGTACCAATAAACCGACAAATCGCAAATCAAACAAATCCAAAACAAATATAAGTACAACCCGGTCAACTTAAAAGGAGTATACTTAGCAAAACTTAGATTTAAAACCAAATTTATCCCGACGTGGCAACACAAAACGCCGAGTTGAGAAATCAGGTGGAGGCGCCAGCGGACGGGCATCAGCGTAGCTTGGATCAGAAACGCTAAAATCCAGGTAAAAATTGGTAATTCCCCTGCTTGTGCGACAGCTAGCCCAACCTGTACAACTACCGTCAGCGACCACGAAAAACCCAAAAATAGCAAACCGGGATAGCGCTGTCCGAAGGAGGTTTTTTGCAACACAAAACAGGTCAACAAACCCAATTCTACAGCAGCGCTCGTGTACAAATAAACACTTTCAAACTCCTGGCGAACGAAGAATCTTTCGCCCAGAAAATAGACCGTTATTGTGAAGGCAAAAAAGATGGCAATTCCGACAGCAGGGCGCAGCCGCTCTCGGAGGAAGCGATCGCGCCACACCTCGTAAACCGTTAATGCCTGAACTGATTTTGCATTGCCCAAATAGTTCATACCATTTTAGATTTTAGATTATATCAATTCCGGTTGCACCGGAATGACTGTTGACTGTTGACTGTTGACTGTTGACTGTGAGTCGAAAAACTTAGCGGTTGCGCGGATTTTAGATTAGAGATTAAAGAATTGAGAAAGAGGGTTCGTCCGACTTGACAGCAGGTAACAAAAACCAGAAAGTCGAACCACCGCCGGGAGTGCTTTCGACGCCAATTTCGCCGCCGTGAGCTTTGATAATTTGCTTGGAGAGGTACAAGCCCAAACCCAGCCCTGTTAATTGTCGGCTATTAGGGTCTTGAACGTAAAGTTCAAATAGAGATTCCCGCTGTTTGGCGCTGATTCCCACTCCATTATCTGTTACAGTACAGCGAACCATTTTTACGGTGACTCCGGGCAATTTGCTGCCGATATTGCCAATTTGACCCTGATAGCGGGGCATTTTGCAACTGCCGTCGAGGTTGAATTTGGCCAGGGTTTCCTGATTTTTCTGGGTGGTCTCGCCTATCCGAGGACGATCGCCCGCAGCAGATATCCCGTTAGCGATACAGCGGGCAAGCGGATTATTGGGCGATGTTAAAGCCTGTGAATTTTCTTCATAACTTAGCGCTGTTTCAACTGCAATTACCTCGGCTTTAAAAGTTATATTGACTCCAGGAGGATTATGTTTAATAGCATTAGTCAACAGATTTTCTAGCACCCGCTGCAAGTGTTGGCGATCGGCTTTGACTTGTGGCAAATCCGCCGGAATATCCTGAGTCAAAGTTGCTTGATTTTTTGCCAGCATCGGTTCTAAATCGGCAATAATGGCTGAAGCTAAAGACGGCAAATGCAGCGGTAAAGTATTGATAACAATACCTTTGACCTCGCTAGCGTGAGCGTCTAGCAGGGAATTAACCATCGTCAACTGGTGTTCACTGGCCTGAACGATGCGTTGCAAAATCGATCGAGAAACCGGAACATCTTGTAGAGAGTCAGACGGCGATTTGTTGAGCAAGTTTTTCAGCAGTATTAACATTCCCATAACAGGAGTGCGGAGATTGTGAGAAACTGCGTGCAAAAATAGGTCTTTCAGGCGGTTGCTTTCTTGCAACTCGTGCATTTTTTGCTGTAGTTGGTGGGTGCGTTCCTCCACTTGAGATTCCAAGTTGGCATTGAGAGCTTTTACCTGCTGCAAAAGTTGGGCTTGCTGGAGAGCGATCGCCACTTGGGTAGCGAGTTTTTCCAACAAATCAATTTCAAATTCCTGCCACTGGCGAGGCCCAGAACACTGGTTGACGGCCAAGATCCCGAACAATTCATCCCCTAGGAAGATCGGCACATTTAACGTCGCGCGAATTTGATAGTCGCTGTACAATTGGGCAATTGGAACGCTGAGTTGAATGCTAGCAGTATCGGAGATAGATCGGACGCGGTTGTTAGCATAAAAAGTTTTCTGGTTTTCGAGTAGATTTTCGTCAGCGAGTACCCACCCCAAAAGAGAACGGCATTGGGCACCCACAGACTCGGCAACAACCTTAGCGTACACCGGGCTAGGAAGATGTACCCCGCCCGCATCCACAATACCGATGAAAGCGCGGTCTGCCTTAAAAAATTGCCGGACTTCCGCAACAGTAGTATTGAGAATTTCTTCTAGGTCGAGGGACTGGCGAATTCGCAGGGCGATTTCTGAGAGCAAGCGATCGCGATCGGAGGACGCCCGCAAAGCGGTTTCCGCGCGGTGGCGTTCGGTAACGTCTTGGACTGTGGCGGCGATCGCCCCTGACTCAATTGCCGACTGTTCGCAGACAGTGCGTTCGGAGCCATCTGCCAGCACAATTCGGTAGTTAATGCAATAGGCTTGGCGCTGCAACATAGCTTGGCGCTGCGATCGCGCCACCAATTCTCGGTCTTCTGGATGTACGGCCTGCAAAAAAACTTCTGGTGTCGGTTTGACAGTTCCCGGAGCAAAACCCAAGAGGCGGTAAAGTTCGTTTGACCACCGCAATTCGATATTGGATATATGATGTTCTGCGGATTCTTCGCAGTTGTCAGTTGCTGTGAGGGCGGCGCAATTTAAATCCCAATTTCCCAACTGAGCGATGCGCTGAGCGTTGGCTAAACTAGCTTCGCGATCGCGCAGCATGGCGGCCGTGCGGCGCACCTCCACCAGCGCTTGCTGACGTTCTGCTACGGCGGCGGCCAACATCAGAGCCACAAGGGCGATCGTACCGGTAAAAGCTTGTAAAAATAAAACCGCCTGTTTGAGATTATCGCTTTTGGCCAAAAACGGGCCGCCTCCCTGCACTGCTCCCCAAATCGCGATGTAAGACACGATCGAATAAGCAAAAATCGCTCCCGCCGATTGAAACCGCAGGGCAGCCCAAACTATCAGAGGAAAAGGCAGATACTCCAGCGGATACTGAGCGATCGCCGCTTGTGTTTTTGAGCAAAAAAACAGCCAGCTCACGCTCAGCAAGAGAGTCAGCCACAGCGCTATTTCTGAATAATTAATAATTAAAAATAATAGATTATAACGGTTTTCAGTTGCAGAAAATGTGTGGCTGCGATTAGTAATTGGTAGTTGATTATTCTGTCTGTTAAAAAATGTGATAAAAGATGAAATAATAGGTTTTTTTAGTGGAGATTTAAAATTATTAACGGCGTGCTTTAAAGTCAGCAGCACTGGCGTCACAATCAAAATTCCCATGCCGTCTCCGAGCCACGTAGTCCACCAGTTCCGAGGGAAATTGCTCCACTGAGCCCAACCAAAAATGCACGTACCCAAGTTGCCGAGGATAGAGCCGAGGAAAGTAGACCCGATGACAGCGCCCGCTACCAAAGCCAGAACATCTCGCAGTCGATCGAGTTTGGTAGAAAATCCGCTCCAAGTCAGCAAAGCCTCTCCAGCCAGCGCTTGCAGGGTGACGCTAAAAGCCGATGTGGCAATGACAGCCGACGGTACACCGCCGGTAGAGTTTAACAGCACTGAACCGAGGACAATTCCCGGCCACATCCGTCGCCCTTGCAGTAGCAGTGCCGCTAGAGCAATACCGGCGGGCGGCCACACGGGGGAGGGTTCGGTTTTCACCAGTCCCAGCATCGACGCTGCGAGTTTTCCGGTAACAAAGTAGGCCAGCGCCAGGATGCCGGTGTACAGAAGCGTTCGAGTGCGGGGGTTGAGCAGTTTCATGTTTAGGTGCGATCGAATCCTCCATTCCTAGTTTTTAATTTAGGCGGCTTTGGGGCGATCGAACTTCCTCCTGACGACTCACCTGACTGGGGGAGTGGGAAGTTGACTGTTGACTGTTGACTGTTAACTGTTGACTGTTGACTGTTGTGATTGGTGATTAGTAGCAGCTAACAACTCCCCATGCCCCATGCCCCATGCCCCATGCCCCATGACTGCTTAAAATCCAAAACTCCGCTTACCATCCGGCTTAACAGTAAGCCAATTGGTCTTTGCCATTGCCAGTTGTTCCTCAGAAACTGTAGCGTTCGTAAGATTCGCCCCGCACAAATTTGCTCCCCGCAAATTTGCCTTAGTCAAATAAGCCCCCGTCAAGTCAGCACCTCGGAAATCCGCCCCTTCAAAATTGGCAGTGCTGCAATAAGCCTCAGTCAAATTAGCATCTCGCAAATTCGCATGAATTAACCTCGCGTGACCCAAATTGGCCCCCGACAAATCCGCTGCTTGCAAATTTGCCTTCACCAACCTAGCCTGATAAAAATTCCCCCCCGCTAACTGCGCTTTTTGCAGTTGCAAACCCGACAGTTCGCAGTCAGCAAAATCGCGCTTGCCTTTAAAATATGCCGCTCGCACGCTGTTGGTGTCCCACTTAGGAGCAACTTTCGATAGCTTTGACGCTGCTAAATTACCGCTAGAAGGTCCAACCGTTCCGAAAGTTCTGCCGGACTCAGCCAGAGTCCGGGAAACTCTCGGCTGCATCCCCGTGTTCCCGGATTGGCTGAAGGAAGTTCTACCAGCGCGGGTGTGGTTCGATCGTAAATCTTGATTAATTTTGCTCTCAGGGCGTGACCACGAAGAACCCTCGTCATTAAATATTGTCGGTTCTTCAACAGCACGAGAAGAGCCGTTGAATTGAGTTGCCAAGCCATCGACAAGACTTGGGTCTTCAAATTCGCCAGAGAGAGCTCTGAGGACATCTGCTGCTGATTGGAAGCGGTGACCAACCATCGGCTTCAGCATTTTTTCGAGAATCCGCGCAAAATTTGGGCTTACCTGAACGTGGGGCTGCCAAACAATTTCGCCGGTTACTCCATCAAAATCTAAATCCTTGGGCGATTTTCCTGTCAGCAAGTACAAGCAAGTCATCCCCACCGCGTAGATGTCGCTGGCAAATATCGGCCGCAGCGCCATTTGTTCCGGGGGAGCAAAACTAAATGTGCCGACTGAAAATTTCGTGTTGGCGCTTTGGTCGGCGGGGTCTAATAATATTGTTTGGCTAACTTGGTCTTTTACCGCTCCGAAGTCAATCAGAACTAAGTGGCTGTCTTGAACTCGGCGAATAATATTTGCGGGTTTGATGTCTCGGTGAATTACTCCTTGGCTGTGGATATATTGCACTACTGGCAGAATTTCTAATAGAAAATTTTTAACATCCGATTCGTTGAAACGGCCTGAGTGCTTGACTTCTTGTTTCAAAGTCGAGCCTTTAACATACTCTTGAACTAAGTAGAATTGCTGTTCCGTTTCAAAATAGTCTAGCAGCCTCGGTACTTGCGGGTGGTCGCCCAGTTGGCCGAGGGTTTTTGCCTCTCGCTTGAATAATTCCCGCGCCATTTCTAAAACTCGCGGCGACGAACTACTGGGTCGCAGTTGCTTGACTACACAACTCGGTTGACCGGGCAATGAGATGTCTTTTGCCAGAAATGTAGCTCCAAAACCTCCTTGTCCTAACGGTTCAATGACTCGGTAGCGAGCGCGCAGCAATAACCGCGCACCGCAAGTCTGACACTGAAGAATAGAGTCAGCAGGGTTTTGAGGATGGGGACAGCCCGGATTTACGCAGTAGCTCATATTGATTGAGTTTGCCTATGTTGTTCTGATCTTGTCAGCGTCGCTCGACTGCACAAATAGCCTGTTCCTGCTTCTGGTAGACATACTAATCTATCAGTTTTCGGCAAGCCGTGCCTTCGATCGCGAATTGGAATTGCACCTAAGTCTTTTAAGCCGATATCTTTTCCCTATTTTGATTATCTCGCTGGTTTGAGTTTTTTCGGTTGATTATCCTTGAAGATAGTTTAAAGACTTGCTAAAGTTGTGCTTTTTTGTGTAAAGTCTTTCTAAACTTAAGTGCTTTTTGCGTTGTTAGATGTATCTAGCATACCTCATTCTCTGAATGAGAATGCTACTCATCCCCCAGTAAACATCTACCTTTGGGCAGATCCCTCGTTTTTGCTGATGTGTACCATAACAGTCTTGACAAAATTAAATTAGTATGCTATGAAAAGCTTTCCCGAATAAATTCTGGGACTCAAAAGTCGTAGCCCGTCGGCGCCGACTAATGACTAATAACTACAGAGCACTGACAACTAACTACTGACTAAATTATGCGTATTTCTCTAAAGTGGCTGCAGGAATTGGTGGATGTGGCAATATCGCCGGAAGAATTAGCCGAAACTCTGACAATGGCAGGCTTTGAAGTTGAAGAAATTGAAGACCGCCGCCCGTGGGCAAGCGGTGTAGTTTTGGGCAAAATCATCGCCTGCGAACAGCATCCGAATGCAGACAAATTGAGAGTTTGTCAAGTGGATGTCGGCTCTTCAGAAGCTCTGAATATTGTTTGCGGCGCACCCAACGCTAGGGCAGACATTTATGTGCCTGTCGCTGTTGTCGGCACTTATTTATCGACTATTGATTTAAAGATTAAACCTGCTAAATTGCGGGGCGTTCCTTCCGAAGGAATGATTTGCTCTCTGGCGGAATTGGGACTATCTAAAGAGTCAGCAGGCATTCACATTTTTGAGTTAGAAAATCCCAAATTGGGCAGCGATATTCGCCCACTTTTGGGCTTAGACGATGTGATTTTAGATTTGACAGCAACTGCCAACCGGGCAGACGCTTTGAGCATGGTGGGCGTGGCGCGGGAAGTGGCGGCGCTGACTGGGGCGAGTTTGAGAATTCCCGAAGCGAATGGTGTGGCGATTGAGGGCAAAGAAAGTCCTGGTTTGGCAGTAGAAATATCGGAACCGCAAGGATGCCCGATTTACATCGGCACGGCAATTGAAGGTGTGAAAATTGCTGCTTCTCCAGCTTGGTTGCAGCAGCGGTTGCAGGCGGCGGGAGTGCGGCCGATTAATAATGTAGTTGACGTAACTAATTACATTTTGCTGGAATGGGGACAACCGCTACACGCTTTCGATCGCGATCGCCTACAATCTTTCACAGGTACTCAAGATATCAGCATCGGCGTCCGTTTTGCCAAAACAGGCGAATCCTTCAAAACTTTGGACGGACAAAACCGCAATTTGCAAGCTCAAAATCTGTTAATTACTGCTAGCGACAAACCTGTTGCCTTAGCTGGGGTAATGGGTGGTGAAGATACGGAAGTTCACGAAGGAACGCAAAATTTAGTCTTGGAAGCAGCGATTTTTGACCAGGCAACGATTCGCCGTTCTGCCCGCGCTCAAGGCCTGCGGAGCGAGGCATCGATCCGCTACGAACGGGGGGTGAATCAGGCGGCATTGGCGACGGCTTGCAACCGCGCTGTAGCTCTAATTTTAGAGTTAGCTGGAGGCACTGCGACGGTACAGAAAACGGCGAGTTCGGGCGATGATTTGAGTTTTTCGCGATCGCTCGAATTGCGTCTCGATCGAGTAAATCTGGTTTTGGGGCAGTTGAAAAGAGGAGAAACGGGCGGTTCTAAATATCTGGAACCGGAAGAGGTAAAAAACATTCTCACAGCTTTGGGATGCGAAGTTGTTCCAACGGAAAAAGAACGGGTGTTTGCGATAACTGTTCCTCCTTACCGCTACCGAGATTTAGAAAGGGAAATTGACTTAATAGAAGAAGTTGCCAGACTCCACGGTTATGACAATTTCTGCGATACTTTGCCCAGCAAAACGGAACCCGGTTATCTGTCGGCGGAATACGCGGCAATTCGGAATGTGCGATCGGCTTTTCGGGCGGCCGGGTTGACGGAGTTGATGCACTATTCTTTGGTGAAAACTGAGGGAGATAATCAGGTGGTGCTGGCGAATCCGCTGTTTGTGGAGTATTCGGCTTTGCGGACAGAAATGCTGTCGGGTTTGATTGATGCTTTCCAGTACAATTTGGAACAGGGAAATGGCGCACTAAACGGTTTTGAAGTCGGCCGCATTTTCTGGAAAGATGGGGATGCAATGAAGGAAGCCGATGCAGTTGCGGGGATTATCGGCGGCGATCCAACTGTGTGGAAATGGCAGCAGTCCGGGCGCGATCGACCTTTGACTTGGTTTGAGGCTAAGGGGGTTTTGGAAAGCGTGTTTCAGGAGTTGGGTTTGGCGGTGCAATATCAAAGCGATTCCTCTAATACGCGCTTGCATCCTGGCCGCACCGCTGCGTTATCGTTAAACGGGAAACATTTAGGAGTTTTCGGACAGTTGCACCCGCAATTGCAGCAGGAAAAGGATTTGCCTGAGCAGGTTTACGTGTTTCAATTAGATTTGGCGGTGCTGTTGGGTGAATTAGGGCGATCGAGCAACTTAACTCGCAAATTCGCGGGTTATTCGAGTTTCCCCGCTTCAGACAGAGACATTGCGTTTTTCGCACCGGTTGAAGTTCCGGTTGTTGAGATGCAGAGTGCGATGAAAAAGGCGGCGGGTAGTTTGCTAGATTCGGTGGAATTGTTCGACGAATATCGGGGCGACAACGTGCCGGCGGGACAGCGGAGTTTGGCTTTTCGGTTAGTTTACCGCGCGGGCGATCGAACTTTGAGCGAAACTGATGTCGAACCGGCACAACAAAAAGTTCGCGATGTTTTAGTTGAGAAGTTCGGCGTTAGTTTGAGAAGCTAATTGTAGGGGCGGTGCTAAAAGTGCCTGCCCTCTCTCGATTTCTTACACGCAAAGACTAAGAAACCGGGTTTCTTCCAAGATGTACCGCCATCAACCAACTATTAACAGAGAAACCCGGTTTCTGCGGCCAAGCGAGTCCTAAATTTGTTGAACAAGTTAATAACTTAACGGCCGCAACATCTCCCGCACAAAAAAAGAACTATCAGGAAACCGCAAAAGAGAAATACTATCACCATCCGCAAGAATCACCCGACTTTGATAACCATCCTGACTCGGTTCTCGAAAAACGTGGAGTTGCCGATTATTCACATCCAAAACCCAATAATCAGTAATTCCCGACTCAGCATGAATTTTCGCTTTAATCCCGCAATCCGTTCTCAGCGTAGTATCCGCAACTTCAATAATCAGATAAATTTCTGAAGGAATTGGATGGTGGTCTTCATAGTAAAGTGGATCTGGTATAACTACAGAAATATCCGGTTCAGGTTGCGAGTAATTATTCATCCGAACCGGGTCTTGCAGCCGCACAAAAATCTGTTCTCCTAAACGGTTATCCAATAATATCTTGGTGCGCGCAATCGCCGCACCGTGAGCTGTTCCCTTTGCTGCCATCTTTACTATCTGTCCTGCTAGTAATTCCACCCGTTCATCTTCGTCAAAAATACCAATTTCCGTCATCCGGTCATATTCATGAACTGTCAGCAGACGAATGTCTAATAAAGTCATAGTAACCTCCTTCTCTCTAACAAACCTCTCTCTTCTTCCCCTCTCTTCCTCAGCGACCTCTGCGCCCTCTGCGGTTAATCAATTTTACCCTATAAAAACTCGTCAAATCCTGCTACTATTATTGTACAATAACTTTTAAACAAATTCATCTAAGGCTCAAAACCGTGACCAAATATGTGATGTGGGGAAGTTACTGCGAAGATGTTCTCGAAAAACGCGCTCCGTTTCGAGACGCTCATTTAGCCGGATTGGCTAAGCAGAAGGAATCGGGTGTGTTAAGTACGATCGGGCCTACAAAAGATTTAACAAAAGTTTTTGCAATTTACGAAGCCGAAGATGAGGCACAGGTGCGACAATTGGTGGAAGCCGATCCTTATTGGGTAAATGGGGTTTGGACTGAGTACGACGTGAAAGAGTGGATTCAAGCTTTTTGAAGGGGTTAACAGGGTGAACATCTTAACATTGGGTGACAGCGATTTAGTTCCAGTAGACTATGGTGATTTGCTGGACAAGATTTTAGAAGTTTTGCAGGGAAAAAATCTCTTTAGCGTTTCGGATGATAAGCGTCGTCTGCTAATAGATATTGACGCGGCAGCTAATCAAATAGCCATTTCGCAAGTCTTGCCACCTTTGGGTTCTTGTGAACGTCAAGCACGTTCGGCTACCGTCAATTTGCCGGCGGAAGTTGAAACTAGATTTGGCATTCAAATTAGACAAATTAGAGAACATTTGCGACAACATTTAGCATCTGTTGTGGGAGGAGATGGTATTGAAAATTTCGTAACTAGCTTAATTGAGCCTTTAGAATCACGGTCTTTTCAGGGAAGTGGCACCGACTTAGGTTTCAAATACGATTTTGCCAAATCCTCTCCTACCTTAGCAAAAAAGAAGCTAACTTTGCAGCGCCCAAAGACTGTTGGAACAACGGCCATTTTAAAGCTGCATAAATTAACTATCGCCGTGCGAGATTCAGACATTTTTCAGCAACAATTGAAGGAGGGTTTAGAGAATTACATTGATGAAAATGCTGACACTGAAAGCGATAAGAAAGAACTGCATCATCTGCTTGATGAGATGGTGCAAAATGAAAATTCTGATTTCCATAAGTTGCTCAAACTTGTAGACAAAGAAACTCTCGGTAAGCTGAATAAAGAAGCTAAGATTACCTATTTGGAGTACCTGCTAGAAAACATTCGCAATAGCAGCACAGATAGTCTTGGGATCGTCTATTTAGAAGACTTGATCCGGCGGATTAGGTTGCTCGAAGCATACATTGGCGATCGCACAAAAGATGACGGCTATTATAATGTCAATTATGCTGGTGTGACTGTTAACTACAGAGATATGTTTTCCAGAGCGGAAGTCTTAGATGCACTTCCCATCATTCCGATTGTAGCAGGTTATTTAGGAGAAACCACAGACAGCCATTTGAACGAACGCAAATATATTTTTGGTTTAAAACTGAAATTTGGCAATGAAGTTCAAGCTCGCGGTGGTGAACCTGTATTTGATTATAACCTGAATTTGCTCAATCCTGAAAGTGAGGAACACAAAGCCGAATTAGCCGATAGTTACACTAGCGAAACCTTCATCCGCAAGGTATTAAAAATAGCTTTATTGTACTATTTTGTATTTGCTTCTCTGAGCAATCCTTTAGCGCCGGATTACAACCCTGACTCAGAACTAACCTACGATCCGAGACAAAGCTTTGAATCCGCAGTAATGCCTGGGTTGCAGGGTTCTGATGAACAGGCGAAACAGCGAATATTTCGAGGCATAAAAAAAGGGTTGACTGCCTACCATATTGAAGTTAAAATAGACCGTCTTAAGCAACTATTAAAAAACTTTCTAGACAGGCAAACAATTTTGCCAACTCGCACAGAACCGCGACATATCAGCATCAAAAGAGGCATCCTAGAAGACATCGACAACGCTTTAAGGACTGGTCAATTTTTCACTGATGTTCTGCAACAAAATCCCAAACAATCACTCCAGTATATCGCCGTCGAACAATCGAGCATCAACGAAACAGCTATCTGTCAGCTACCAGTCAATATCACAATCGAAGATGTCCGCTACTTCCCTACTGATGAATTCCAGAATTTCACCATAGAATATAACATTAAGGACATCGATACTCTGCCTGTACTTTGGGTTCCTGAAAGCCTGATGAATGTATATAACAGCAGTTTTTCCAAACAGTATAAATTGCTGTTGTTTCGTTATAACAATAAACGTTTAGACAGCAAGGACGGTTTGAAACCAGATGCAGCATTTGTTTACAAATTTTGTGTTTCGCTGCTGTCTTATATTTGCCTGCAAATCTTGTTACAAAATCAGAAAAAGAATTTGTTTATTCCGATGGTGAGACTTCACGAAGCCGACCACAATAACCCTTTCCCGTCCGAAAAGTTTATGGCTAACGTTTCTAAAACATTGTCTCATCTGTTTAGCGAAAAATACCGCTCGACTTCTCAAGGGTTTCGCGTCAAGCAAAAACCGAATGGTTACAGTATTCGCAACGGTTTGAGTTCCCTGTACTCAATATTGCCTAAAAAGTTTAAGTTTCGGAATGTTCCACTATCTCCAGAGTTGGACAATTTAGCAATTATTGTCGTATCAAGTTGCGAAAGCGATGCAAGAAAAGGTAATAGCGATCGCTTTCAGAGAAAAACTTGTTTGTTAGGCGAAGTGGCGGGAATTAAACGCCTATCAGAGGATACAATTCAAGTCGGAATGCTGAAAACTTTGTCAGAAAACTACAGCGTTCAACACCTTTACAGTCAGCCCTCAATTCTTGAAGATACTGTCAGTCAGCTATACAAACATGGATATCGCAATTTTCTATATATTGCACAAGCACCTTATACGAGCACGCTGCACATTACCCAGACGGATGAAGATGAGGAATTGTTTTTTATGTCTAAAAGCTTAATCAAAACGTTGAAAGGAGAGCGACAAGATATCAGGATTTATCCGGTATTTTTTGATAAATATTACGTCCGCAGTCCTAAAGAACACAAGGGAGAATCTTTCTACATTCAGGATACCACGGAACTGGAAAGTTTATCAAAAGATCCCAGTCAACAAGCTGTGATGTTTTTTAATCTGTTTAATGGTATCAAAGTAGAGCAAGGGGAAAAGAACTTTTACAACGGTGTGATTTCTTACTCGACACTGTTGAATATATACGAAGGCATTCTGGATGACCAAAATATTCGCCAAGGTTTGATGTACGATGGTGAAATTAAAGATACTTTACTGCACTATTTAACCATCTTCCACTTTTCTAGGTATGAAGCCCGTCAACAGATTAGTTTAAAACTAGATCCCTACGCTCATATTATAGGCGATGATTCAATTGGTAATCTATCTATATTTAGTCATGCTGGCGGGAGTGCCGATTTTAATTCGCTGGCCTTTTTGAATAAAGTAAGAGAAGTATTGAGCGTAACTGAGGGAGGTACAAAATAATGATAAGTGAAGATTTTGGGCGGCTGTTTGAAGTAGGATTTAATATCGGGATTCTGGCATATATTCAGCGGGAAAATTTAAGTCACAATTTTGGCGATTCCTACCGTCTAGATTTGCAGAGGCTCAAATTGCCAAAGATGACGGCGGAAATCGTCCGGGAAGCCAATCTGCTGGCTAGTTTAGATGCTGAGATAGTTGAAAAATGGAGTTTGTTCTTTGTCCAAAAAGGTTTTTTGGGTGGGTTGAATTTTTTTCGGGAGTACGTCAACTCTACTGGCTGGAATTTGCAGCGGTTAAAAATTGTGTATTGTCAGTTCAGTTTTAGTGATGCTAACAGTATCAGAACCTATAACAAGGGTGAGAAAGAAGCGTTTAAAGGGTTATTGTCTCAGTTGACAACTGCCAAACTTAGTTTATCAGATGATGAGATTAACTCGTACATCCGCCGCTACTCGAAAAAGGGTGAGTTTTTGCAGGCTGATACGCTGATGCTGTTACAGCAGGGGAATGATTTTAGAATTCTCTGCGTTGATTTGTCTGTGTTTTCTCCGACGCTAGCTCCAAAAACGGAGGATATCAATGAAATAGAGGTGATACGCAAATATTTGATGAGAGAAATTAGCTATTTGCGATCGAAAAGTGTGTTTTCTAATCTGCGGATGGATACCAGCACTTTAGGTGTGGATTTCTCGGAGGATTTAAAACGCTTTTTTACAGCTTTTAAGTATAAGGATAAGGAAAGCGCTAAGCTGATTCAGGCGGGTAGCTACGCTCACAGCTTCTATGGATTTTTGCAACAAACAGGTATAATTTCAAGTGATGCTGAGGTTTTGTTTAATGTGGTTGGTTATGGCGATCGCAATATTAGCACAATTTCCCTACGCACGGACAAACTTAAGCTGTTAGCAACTTGTTCGGAAATTTACAAAAATGAATCTAGGAAGCAAGAAATCAGCGATGCTCGCAGCGAAGTTTTGGATGTGATTCAACTCAACGCGGCTCGCAGTTTCAAAGAAGGCAGAAAATTTGTCGATTCTCTGTTAGGAATTGGGGAAAATGCCACTGAACCTGTATGTCATACAGAGAAAATCGAGAATTTTGTTAATTCAATCGATATTATATCAGATAAGCTGGCAGATGAATTGCAAATTGCTCGCGGTTTGCATTTGAGGAATGCTCACGCTGAATTGATTGTGAAAGCGCTTCAATCTGATGAAACTTATATCTTTTTGACGGGTAATCCGGGAATTGGTAAAACAACTGCGATCGCAAATTTCCTGAAAAGCCATATCGACGATGGTTTCTTATTCTTATACGTCAGTCCCCGCAAGCAAGTAAACTTGGATATTATCGAAAAATTCACAGATAAAAATACTCGTTTGTTGTGCGATAATCGGCTATTCTGTATTAACACAAACTCAGACATTATTGCAAGTAATGCTGGCCGACGTACAGTCAAGTACGCCTCGAATAGCCGTAGCGAAAACTTCACACAAAAAACGGTTCATTTTCTCAAAGATAATCCAGAAAATCAGGCAAAAGAATACCACCAGCGACAAATTGCTAGAAAAAATGAAACCGTAATTGAACCAGCTAGCCCCAAAACTATGGGAGTGCTAAATAGCATTTGTAATGGGATTTATAGCCTGATCAACGGTCAAAGTTCTAATAATATTGTCGCCACGGTTTCTATCCAATCTTTGAGGATGAAAGAAAATCGACAAAGTACCCTTGATTATTTAGAACAGATATTTCAAGATACTTATAACAAACGGGATAAACAAGTCATCACCGCCAAGATGCAAGAAATATCTAGGCGCATAAAACACATTTTCATTATGATAGATGAAATTACAGGAGATGACGGTGGTGTTCAGTTTTTAGCTGGAATTGCCAACATGGTTAAAAATCATGAATTGCACAAGCCACAGCACGGCTTTAATACTAAAATTATTGTAGCAGATGCTTCGATTGTTGACTCGGATGTGATTAAACAACACCTTGAAAACACATCTCAAGAACCGGATAAAATCTATTTCAAAAAATTAGCTAAAAATTCGGATGTCATTGAACCTTTACAAGTCACTCCTTTTGAATTTAAACGGCTACCTGCAACGATAATCAATGCCAATTCCTACCCCGCCCGCAGTTTGAATATAGCTTACAAGGTATTTGTAGAAACTGTTAAATACAATGAAAATGCGTCTTTAAAGGAGGATAATGATTTAGTAAAACGGGTACAGTCTGCAATAATTCAGGATATCAATCAGCGATTGGTGGAACCTGGTGTCGAACAAATTATAGTCTATATTCAGAATAAGCGAAGATTGGCAGAATTGATTGATAAAATTCAAAAAGAACGAGAATTTAATCAGTTTGAAGATTATCTGGAAATTCACGCGAATATCTCGGAAGAGGAGAAAGCAAAAATACAGGAGTGCAAAGATACAGCTAAGGTAATCTTTATGACTGCATCGGGCAGTCGCGGGTTATCTTTCCCGAAAACTAAGCACATTTTAGTTGATATTCCGCGCTTCCAGATTGAAAAAAACCTGATGGAAGTGATACAGGTGATTTATCGGGGGCGCGGCGAAGATAAACATGGTAAAACCCTTGACGGTGAAGACAAGCAGTTGGTTTTTTACGTGTCTGATACAGCAGTTTACTATGCTGATGATGCGGAACTTTCCCTACAAGAAAGCAAATTGAGTTTGTTGAATTTACTGCTAATTCTGAAGACTGCGGTGATGACGCGAATTGTCGGCTACGGGAATTTAGGTAGGGAAAAGTTTTTGATGATTCCGATTGGTGGTAAGTCGGTTTCTGCGGTGGGGGATACTTTTAGTAACAAGATGGCTTCTCTAATTAAAACGCTGAAGAGCGAAAGCATCCGAGGAAATAGGTTGCTAAAGGAGGTTTATACGAGTTTAGAAGAGCTTTTGGGTCGTGGGGAGTTTGTTTTGACAAATTCTGATAACTCTCGTTACAAGGGCAATTCCTACCTGGAAATGCGGGATGATTTTAACAAGAAGTTTTTGGAGAAGTGCAATCCGTTAGATGGTTTGCTGAGTTATGATAATTTAGAGAGTGGTCATATTTGTGGTAGTTTGTTGGTAGTGCCTCTAGCTAAGCAAAATTTGCTGGAAAAATACCAGATGCGGCTACGCGAACAAATTCAGAAGTGTGTAGATAATGACTTGCTGAAAAAAATGTATCGAATTAGGGATAGCGATTCGTCCCCAGAGAATGTAATATCGGCGATAAGAGGAGGTGCGATCGAGCTTTTGCAATTTCTCAACGGCGATTTGGAGAAAACTCAGTATTTTGAAGAGCAGAGTCAGCAGTTCGATCGCTATTATGCCATACCGCTATTTGCTTTTGTCAGCGGGGAGGAAATGCAGGAGTATTTTGCTGACAATAAGGTGGAAGAACCGGAAGACAGGCGGTTTCGGGATATTTTGTCGGCTTATGTGCGATCGATCTACCCTGTAGATAGTGTAATGCCGATCGGGCACAAGTATCACGAATTCCCGTTTATCGTGTTTAGAAGCTACAGTTTAGAACAAAGCCGAGAAAAAATTTTTACAGATAAATATCTTTTAAGTTCCAACGAATTGAACGTGCTCAATTTAATTTTGTCGAAGCAGATAAACTAGACCTCTCGCATTCCCAAGCTTTCAATCCCTTCAATAATCTGCGTTTATCTGTGTTTATCTGCCTTGCATCTGCGGTTTATGTACCAATCAAAGACTTATGCAATGCAAGCCTACTGAAACTTGTAGGCTGCGTCAGCTAGCTATCACCCCGCAGAGAAAATAAAACTCTTCCGGGGCACCATACTTGCTATTTGCTAACTTCAAATGGCGTGTATTTCCCCCCCAAAGCTTCGACGATGGCGCGAGTATTAGCCGACATCATTTTCACATAAGAATCGCCCTCGCTTCCGGGCGCCCCAATCGAATCCGAATAAAGTTGCTGCGCTGCCAATTTCACCCCCGCTTCCTCCGCCACTGTTCTAATCAGTTGCGGGTTAATTGTAGTCTCGGCAAAAATAGCAGGAACTCCCGCAGTTTTCACGGATTCTACTAACTTTTGCACCGTTTGAGCGCTGGGCTGTTCCTCCGTACTAATCCCGATCAAACTGCCCGCACTTCCCAATCCGTAGGCGCGGCTGTAATATTGAAAAGCATCGTGAGTTGTTACTAATTCGCGCTTATTTTCGGGGATTGTTTTAATCTCTTGTTCGATCCAACTATCCAAACGTTTTAACTCTTCAGTAAGTTTCACAGCATTCTGCGTAAACTTTTCCCGATCTTCCGGTGACAGTTCGATTAGTGCATCCCGAATCGCTTCTACCATTTGAACTACATTTTCCACATTTCCCCAAACGTGTGGATCGGGTACGGTATTGCCTTCTTTATTCAGTAGCAAAGGCTTGACAACTTCCCCCACTGCTAATTTCCGCGCCTTAATTCCGGCGGCATTCATCATTCTAATTAATCCCGGTTCCAAATTGTAACCATTATATAAAATTAAGTTAGCTTTTTCTAAAGCTTGAGAATCTTTTGGCACCGGTTCGTAAACGTGAGGATCGGTTCCCGGCTGCAAAATTCCTGTTAGCTGAACTTCGCCGCCCGCTACTCGATCGGTCAAATCCTCAATAATTGTGCTGGTAGCAACTACCTTGGGTTTAGCATCTGCCTCTGGAGAGAGGCGATCGCCCTCGGTTTGAGCACAACTAAATAAACCCAAAGTCAAAATGCCACAAGCAATAGTTCTAATCCAAAATACCTTGAACTTGTTCAATCCAGCGCGGGAGGTTTCAATCCCCGACTCACGGCTAAACTCTCCTTTATAGGATTGCTTCACAATTGCCGTCGGTTTTAATTCACATCTGACACCATTCTCAATAACCCTTGTCTGGGCGGGCAGGATGCCCACCCCACAAAAAAACTCACTCTTTGTGGAACGGACATCTTGACCGTTCTTGACAATGGTGTAACATCTAAGTTTTAACCGACTTGAGATTTTCGCCGCCAAACCTATGGTTTGAGGGGTTTCCAGCTTGGACTGTCGCATTATCTACCTCTGGTGCGTTGCAGATTATTCCTATTTACCGATGATTTCATATTCTTTTCATTTTTACAGTAAACTTAATAAAAAGGAGATAGACTCACCGCCATGAATACCGCCGCCTTCCCCAACGAAAATCCTTGGTCTCAAATGGTTTGCCACCTCCAAGACACGGCTACCGACACTGAAATTATCACTGTTAAGCACTTAGCAGTAAACTACCGCACGGTAGAGGCACTCAGAGATATCAATCTTTCTGTCAAACCGGGAAGGCTAACGGGTATTATTGGGCCCAACGGTGCCGGCAAAAGCACGCTAATCAAAGCAATGTTGGGCTTAATTCCGGCAACTCGTGGCACTGTTACCTGGGGCGAAGAATTGATCGCCGATCGACTCGAAACAGTAGCCTACGTGCCCCAGCGATCGCAAATTGACTGGAACTATCCCGCCACCGTTTGGGATGTCGTGATGATGGGAAGAGTCAGAAAAGCCGGATGGTTTCGCCGCTTCTCGGCAGCTAGCCGCCGCACCGCTGCCGATGCTTTAGAAAGAGTAGGCATGAGTGCTTACAAAGACAGACCGATCGGACAACTTTCTGGCGGACAGCAACAGCGAGTATTTCTAGCTAGAGCCTTAGCCCAAGAAGCTGCTATTTTCTGCTTTGATGAGCCGTTTGTCGGCGTTGACCAAAAAACTCAAAATATCATTTTCGACATCTTCCACGAGCTAGCAAATGCCGGGAAAATTGTCTTAGTAGTCAACCACGACTTAGGCGAATCAATCACCAATTTTGATGATTTAATTTTGCTCAATACAGAATTGATTGCCGCTGGTTCCCGCCAAGAAGTGCTAACCAAAGAAAACCTTTACCGCGCCTACGGCGGGCAAGTAATGTTCTTTGCCGGACAAGCTGCTTAATTAGCTAGCAGTAATTAATCTACGAGTTACGCTTTTGAACCTAGTTTCTTGGATAATATTGGGTTTGGCAACGATAAATCTCCGATTAAACCCGGTTGCTTTGATTGTTAGTCATTAGTTAACTGTGATGTTATAATTTTATGCTACAAACCTTAATTGAGCCGTTGCAGTACGGATTCATGCAGCGATCGCTCATAATTGCCATTCTCGTCGGCATCGTCTGCGCGATCGTCGGCAGCTACCTAATGGTACAGCGGCTGGCCTTGCTCGGAGACGCCATCAGCCACTCGGTTTTGCCCGGATTGGCGATCGCATTTATCCTCGGAGCAAACATCTTTATCGGCGCGTTCATTGCCGGAGTTTTGAGTACAGTAATCATAGCTTGGATCAAAGCTCGATCGACAATCAAAGAAGACGCGGCAATGGGCATTGTATTTTCGGCATTCTTCGCCCTCGGCATCACCCTAATTACGATCGTCCAAAAAGACAACAAAATCGACCTCAACCACTTTCTTTTCGGTAACATCCTGGGAGTTACTGCCGAAGATGCGATCGACACAGCCGTCATAGTCGCCGTAGTCTTATTAGTTGTAGTATTCTTTTACAAAGAACTGCTATTTTACACATTCGATCCATTAGGAGCGCAAGCCACAGGTTTGCCAGTAAACCTGCTCAACTTCGGACTGATGGTACTCATCGCCCTCACAATAGTTGCCAGCCTCAAAGCCGTTGGCGTAGTGCTAGTCTTGTCCCTATTAATTACACCTGCAAGTACCGCCTATCTCCTAGTCACTCGCCTGCACCAAGTCATGATTTTAGGGGCAATAATCGGAGTTATTTCCAGCATTAGCGGAATGTATCTCAGCTACTTCTATAACTTGCCATCCGGCCCCGCAATAGTTTTAGTTGCATCGGGGTTATTTGTGCTATCATTACTGTTCAGTCCGACTCAAGGAATCCTCACCCAGCCCCGCACACACTCCGGCCAAATTCCTCCAATCTGGCGGGAATTAAAAAATTTAACTAAAGGCCGATAACAACTAACTTTGTGGTAAGGATTCAGGGCCGCCCCTCCAATTTTCAATAACAATCTGCGTTAATCAGCGTTCATCTGCGGTTCAAAAAAGCCTCTAGAATTAATCCGCATAACTGTGAATAGCCGACATCATTCCGATGTTGTCAAAAGGTTTTTTTTGTTTGAGTGCGAGAAAGCAAAAAGGGAGGCTGTCGCAGCGGGCGATCGTAACTGCGAAATATTGCTCACAAAAAACTGTACAATAGCAAAAGTTAAAATTTCACGCAAACAGAGCTACTCAGTTAAAAAACATGACAGTCAAAGTAGGAGACACCGCACCCGATTTTACCTTACCCTCTCAAACTGGCACATCAGTCAGCCTCAAAGATTTTAAAGGCAAAAAAAACGTCATAGTCTACTTTTACCCCAAAGACGACACACCCGGATGCACCACCCAAGCTTGCGCTTTTCGAGATAGCTACGAAGTCTTCAAAGACGCAGGTGCAGAAGTCATAGGAATTAGCGATGATTCGCAGCAGTCTCACGAGAAATTCGCCACCAAATATCAGTTACCTTTTACACTGCTGAGTGATACGGGGAATAAAGTTCGGCAATTGTACGGCGTTCCAGCCACCCTGTGGATTATGCCCGGTAGAGTAACTTATGTCATTGACAAAGAAGGCGTTGTCAAGCATATTTTTGACTCGATGTTAGACTTCAAAGCACACGTTGCAGAAGCACTCAAAACTTTAGAAACCATCAAAAGTTAGATGGATTTGCTTAAATATATTGTTGGTAGTGAGGACGAAAGTCCTCATTATCTCAAAAATAAGAAAACACTAAATTCCTGACTGCGAACTAACGGTTTTTAGTGAGAACGGAAATTCTCAGATTAGAGGTTTTCCCGTACCCAATTTTTAAAAGCTTGAATAGCGTGGGTTCTACCAGCAACTTGAGTCTGCTGAGTGTACTGATTCACCAGTTCGACAATCGGAATGTTGGGGAAAGTGGGACTAACATCAGACTCAATATATTGTTCGGTTTGTAAGACGTTGATTTGTAGCCCTCGCCTTGCGTATCGCCAAAGTTCCGGCACTCCTAGAATTTGATAATTATCCAACTGCGTGCGAGAGGTAAGATCAATTTCTATAGCTAAGTCTGGGGGCGGATCAACACTCATATCGAGGCGATTTTTACCGATAACCGCTGCTTGATTTTGGATGTAAAAACAGGTATCCGGTTCGACAGCCTGACTCATTCGTTCATTTTTCAACGTTGTCGAACCCAACGACTCAAATGCTATTTGTCGTGTTTCCAACAAAATTTTTACCATGTCGCCAATAATTTCCTTGGCTTTTTCATGTTCGGGCAGAGGCACCATAATTTCTAACCGTCCGTTACTATAAGAAAGTCGGGAAGCACGACGTTCTCCCAATTCCGCCAAAATACTTTCAAATTGTTGCCAGTTAACATCCTCAACCAGTAATTGCTGACCCGGTTGAATCTTTAATTGTCTTAACTCCAATAGCATAATTGTTCATCCATTTTCTCTAGGAAATATCAGCAAAGTGCTTACTACGAATCATTATCTTAAAAAACCAAGAAAGGACTAAAGTCCTTACTAAAAACTCGTGGTTCGTAGTAAGGACTTTAGTCCTTTTTTGCTAACGGCTTGCAGCCATTAACAATTAGCACTCAGCAATTATCTAGCTTTTTGCAACACTCGATTTTTCAGATGTAGCGCTTTCGGCAGTTTTGCCATTTTTGCTATTACCGTTACCGTTGCTGTGGCGGGGTTGGATAACTCCATAGCCACCGTGAGTCTTGCGTTCGTAGAGTACGTTAATTTCGTCTGTTTCCGCATTACGGAACATATAGAAATCGTGATCGATAATCTGCAATTGTTCCAAAGCTTGTTGCACAGTCATTGGAGGCATAGCAAAATACTTAGTCCGTACAACCTCAGCAGGAAGTTCGGGAGTTCGATCGCCAATCAGATCCGCTACTACAGGATGTTCCTCAACTACCGTAACCGTTTTGGCACTACTCTGGATTTTGTTGTCGTGACGTTTTTCCTTAAATTTTCGCAGTTGACGAGCTATCTTGTCGGCAACCAAATCTATGCTTGCATACAGGCTTTCCGTGCTTTCCTCAGCCCGAATCACGCTGCCGTTAGCATAAATTGTCACCTCAGCAGTCTGCTTAGGATTGATCCTGGGGTTACGAGCCACCGATAGATGTATGTCCACTTCTGTCGTCAAAGTTTGAAAATGGCTAACTGCCTTTTCAACCTTTTGATTGACGTACTCGCGAATCGCATCGGTGATTTCTATATTTTTACCCTGGATAACAAGCTTCATAGAGCTCCCTCCCTTCTGTAACTTGGGTATATTTTATACAGTAGCACTATGTATTCTGGAAAACACTTATCTTCCAAATCTTTTATTATATGTTGACAATTCTTGATTTAAGCTGGGCCAATATTCCGTAAAAATACTATTGATTTTTTGCATGGTTTCTCCTCTCATCCCTCAACAACTAAATGCACACCCCTGCTTACTCTTCGATTGGGGACAAGTTCCCTACTCCCAAGCTTGGGAAATCCAGCAAAAACTCATGCAAGAACGCCGGGAAAACCCAGATTTGCCAGATGTGCTGATTTTGGTGGAACATCCGCCGGTGTACACTTTGGGACAGGGCGCGAAGTTGGAATTTCTGAAATTTGACAGCGAAACTCAGCCGGAATTGCACCGAGTTGAACGGGGTGGTGAGGTGACTTACCATTGTCCTGGCCAATTGGTGGGGTATCCGATTTTAAATTTGCGCCGCCACCAGCCTGACTTGCACTGGTATTTACGACAGTTGGAGGAAGTGCTGCTGGGGGTGCTGGAAGTTTTGGGGTTGAATGGTTCGCGGGTTCCCGGTATGACAGGAGTTTGGGTGGATGGGTGCAAGGTAGGTGCGATCGGCATTAAAGTCAGCCGCTGGATTACGATGCACGGTTTTGCTTTAAATGTTTGTCCGGATCTCGCCGGTTTTGGGCAAATTGTACCTTGCGGGATTCCCGATCGACCTGTTGGGAGTTTAGAGCAGTTTATCCCCGGAATTGAGGTCGATCAAGTGCGATCGATCCTTGTCGCTGAGTTTGCTCGCGTTTTTGCAGTGGAAATTGTGCGATCGAATGTGTAGGGTGCGTCGCTGTCAACACTACTACTAACGATCGTAGTGCGATCGCTCTTAAATTACCAAAAACATCAGGCTTAATTCTCCACCCAATCACTTAAAAACTCAACAGTAAGGATGCTAAATATCGAATCGAATTAACGCGGCGGTGTTTGCGAGACTTGGGTATTATAGAGAGCATTTTAACCGTCTGTACTTACTGACTCAATAATTGACAGGATTGGTGGTATAATTCTGCATCGCCTGCTTCTCTAACCTTAGAGAGAAGCAAGACCGATGCAGAAATACGTCCTAAGAGTTTTGCGATCGCCCCTAGCGTCAGGTAAGCTTCTTGTTAATTATTGCGCTTTACTCAGGAGAAAAAATTTATGCCAGATATGTCCGGTCAAGACCCCTCGGAAATTAAAATGGCGACGGTTGATGAAGAACAAAAAGGCGCAACGTTTAGCGGTACGGTCATCCTTGCTATCGATGATACCGAGGGTGGGGAAGTCGTTTTCTTCAGAGACTTTTTGATTGAAGATTATAAAGGCGAACTTACCGCTTATCTGGCAACAGATGGCAATATAACGAAAAGCATTGATTTAGGCGAACTTAAGCATAAGAGCAGCAGCTTTAAGCTGCCAATTCCGCTGGGAACGGATACATCACCCTACAATACAGTCGTGCTGCGCGACGAAAAAAGCAAGAAAAAAATTGTGACGATCGAGCTGTAAAATTTGCAATTTAGCTCGTAGTTGAACCAAATTCGTTAGCGCAGCCCTCGAAGAGGATCGCCCTTTTTTTCCTGAAGTACGCGCGTGCGAAGCTATCCCGTAGGGAATCGCCCTTAAATTAAGGTGCGTCACTTTCAATCGAACAGTCCAGTTGTAAAGTGATGCACCCTAATTTTTAAAATGGAATCGGATCGTAATCGGGATTTTCCGGTTCGTTAGACGAACCCGACTGGCGATCGGACTCAGAATTTGAAGACTGATGCGAGTTCCAATCCGAACTAGACGTGCGATTAGGGCCGCTTGGAGCGCTGTTAGAACTGCGGTTCCGCGAGCCTAAAGGTACTACATTGCTCGGCACATTAGCCGGGGCGGTGTCGCGAATTTGAGCCGGTTCCGGGGCGGTTCTAGCAGCAGGAGCCGAACTCATGGCATCGGCACCGACACTGTAAATCCTTTGAGCTGTCAGTTCAGCGCGCTTTTCTTTAATACCATCTCTTTCGATCGTATTCATGCTCAGCCGCCCCTCAATAATCACGCGATCGCCCTCGTGATATTTCTCGTGAATTTCTTGAGCAAAATTTCCCCATCCTATCACTTTCAAATGTTCGGGCGGATCTTCGGGTTTTGGGCCGGGAAACTGCACCAACATCTCAGCGATTTGAAGTTGATTGTCAGGAGTATAACGGAGTTGCGGTTGTTGAATTATTTCCGCCATCAAAATGCAGCTATTCATCTGTTATCTATGCGTAATTGGGAATTGGGAATTGGGAATTGGGAATTGGGCATCGGGAATTGGGCATCGGGAATTGGGAATTGGCCCGCGCAGGGACTTCGGGATTGGGAATTGGGCATGAACTTTCAAGTAAAAAGGTAAAACTTAAAATAACGCATTTTATTTTTTTACTTTTGCATTACCAATTCCCCATTGCCAATTCCCAAAGCCCAATGCCCAATTCCCGATTACACGTTACCAAATTTATCTTGGAGAACTGCCGCCTCGGCTTGACTGACAAAATCGTGAACGAGGGCGCGGTACTCCTTCAACGTTTCAGATACCCAATCTCGATCCTCACTGTTGGCGAAGATATGAACCGTCGGTTCACTTGCATCGGGTAAAACTAATACCCAATTGTCGTCGCTGTAGTTAAAAATCTTCACTCCATCTAATAATTCTAAACGATCGGGCGAATGAGTTTCTACTAAATGTCGCATTAGCGAACCCTTGATAGTCCAAGGACAGCGGACGCTGTAACTGCGGTGGGTGATGCGGGGAAGTTCCGCCTTGATCTGTCCGAGCGATCGCTCCTGAATCGTCATCATTTCTATCACTTTAGCAATGCAGAACATTCCGTCAAATCCTGGATGCAACTGCGGGAAAATAAAACCCATAAGACCACTGCCGCCCAAAACCACATTCGGGTTCCTGTTAGCGGCTTCCATCAAAGCAGTTGGGTTCGCCTTTGTGCGGATTACCTTGCTTTGATAGCGTCGGGCGATCGCCTCCACCGCAGAAGACGCATGAACCGGCACTACTACTGTACCTTTGGGATGAGAAGTCAGCATTAAATTTACCATCAACGCCGTCAGCATTTCCCCACGAATCGCTATCCCAGACTCATCTACCAAAATGAGCTGTTCGCCGTTAGCCGATACTTGCACTCCAAAATTAGCGCTGAGTGCTTTCACCACCCGGCCGAGTTGGTCAAGCAAATATTCCCGTTCCCCGTTGCTTAGAGAAGTCTGCTTGAGACTAGCATTGAGCACCACCGCATCGCAGCCGAACTTGGCAAGCATTTGGGGCAGAATGGCTCCAGAAACGGCGTAAACGTAATCGATTACCACCTTAGTATTGCTGTAGCGTATCGCCTCAACATTCATCTGTCGCTCAAAAATGCGGTTGTAAACATCGAGAGCTTGGTTAAAGTACGTCATCTCTCCAATTTCGGGAATTAGAGCTCGCCGCAAATCTTCCTTAAAATAAGCCCCCTCGATTTTTTTCTCAGCTCCTTTAGTAATATTGATGCCTTTGATATCGAAGAATTCAATTAAAATGTGGTCGGAGCGATCGGGCGAAATGCGAACGTGAATGCCGCCAGCAATCGACAGCGTAGACGAAACCGTGCGCGCGATCGGAATTGCCGTCGATTCCAAATTGACCACATTAATTCCCACCGACATCAAACCCGCAATCAAAGACCTCGAAACCATCCGCGAAATGCTGCGCTGGTCACGAGAAACCGATACCGCAGTCCCCGGTTTCAAAGTCGAGCCATAAGCCGCACCCAATTTCACTGCAAATTCCGGGGTAACATCCACATTTGCCAGTCCTTGAACGCCACGCTGACCGAACAAATTCCGCTTAGCTTGTTCTCCCCAAATTAAATTTTGATTTAACAGAGCGCCGGATTCAATATTTTTGCTGGGCCAGACACGCACGCTTGGCCCCACTTGTGCTTCTTCTCCCACGATGGACATCGAACCGACGACAGCACCTTCGAGGACGTGAGCGCGCCTGTCTACGCGGGTACTCCGGCAAATCACGCAGGCCCTAAGATGAGCGTCTTCACCGATAATTGCTCCGTTCCAGACGATGGGACGTTTGAGGTTGGCATCCGCCCCGACAGTCACGTTATCTCCGATCACTGTACCGGCATCGATTTTAACTCGGGCTCCAACCCGGCAATTGTTGCCGATCATCGTCGGTACTTCGATGATCGCGCTATCGTCAATAAAAGTATTCTGACCTACCCAAAGTCCCGATCGAACTTCGTTGTAGTAGCTCAAATCCACTTTGACCTTTCCCCGCAGCGCGTCGTACTGAGATTCCCGGTAAACATCTAGCTGGCCGACATCGCACCAGTAACCCTCGGCGATGTAGCCGTACATCGGCTCGTTTTTTTCCAGTAGCAGGGGAAACAAGTCTTTCGAGAAGTCGCACTCCTGATTTACCGGCAAGTAATCCAAGACTTCGGGTTCTAAAATATAAATGCCGGTATTGATAGTATCGGAGAAAATTTCGCTGCTAGAAGGCTTTTCCAGAAAGCGACTGATGCGGTAATTTTCCTCGGTAATCACGACCCCGAATTCCATCGGGTTGGGAACGCGAGCTAAAATTAACGTGGCTTTGGATTGCTGGCTGCGGTGAAATTTGATCGCTGCGGTTAAGTCGAAGTCTGTGATGCTGTCGCCGCTGATGACCAGAAAAGTGCGATCGAGCAGTTCAGCAATATTTTTGACGCAACCAGCCGTACCCAGCGGTTGGTCTTCCTCCACAGCGTAAGTCATTTGAACGCCAAACTCTGCCCCGTCAGTAAAATATTCACGCATGACATCGGGAAGGTAGTGCAGCGTTGCAATAATTTCCGTGATCTGATGCCTTTTTAGCAAATTAATAATGTGTTCTGCGATCGGGCGATTAAGAATCGGCACCATCGGTTTGGGCAAATCGCACGTCAGGGGTCTGAGCCTAGTTCCCGATCCCCCAGCCATCAGCACTGCACGCATAAAATCCTCCTTGCTTAAAAAGCTCTCTACCGCTATTGTCCGCTAGAAAAAGTTTGCCTGCTGTAATTCGTCGGCCGCGAGCTATCAGTTCTTAGTTAATTATCTTCGAGTAGTGACACGTCTGTGAAATCCCGTTGGGCTTGGCCGTCCCCCAACAGCAACCGATTTCAACCGAAGTAGAACTTGCGGCATCGCACCAATCCCCCGGTCGAGCTCGGATTTGTAGGGGATGTTGGGTAATAGTTACAGGTTTTATAGGCAAATATTACACTTGCCTCGGACAACCATTTTGTAAGGTGTGACCCTCACCGGACGTACTACCACGCCCTGTATTCCCTCGGCAAAAGCGTTGGGAAATGCTTTTTTGACAATGTTAGCGCTGCCATTGACATCCGCATTAATCAGTCTGCCGTCACCAGCACGAAACAACCCTCGCTTAATGCGTTTACCTTTATACTCCGAATGCTTGACACAAGGTTCATTATCTAAAAAAGAACACTTTGAAGTGTAACTTTCTTCAATAACCTTCACAACGATTCCTGTTAACTGCGCTTTATAAGTTAGCATTTCAATAAACCTTGCATGAGGTATGGCTACGAAGTTCTGATTATTTCGCTTGCCGAGATTTATTCCCTGTTTCCAGTTATCGTTTTTACCAATCACCAGTGTCCCGATTCGGTTAGCTACCAGATGATTGATGATGAATCGACTTGCATTATGCAGGTAATTATCTACTTTTACATTCCGCTTGTGAGTTAATTGTTCAATTTTGATTGATGTCTTTCTTTCCCCCTTCAAGTATGACTGAAACACTGTCTTATTTTTGTGATAGTAAGCATTGATTGATTTGAGGGGTTTGCCATTTATTATCAGCGGAACCCACCCTTTTTGATTGGATGTAATTGTCGCTAAATTATTGAGCCCCATATCAATTCCTGCTATCGCTTCTCTACCTGATGATGATTGACTTACATCCTTGGGTTCATAAACTACCTCCATCGAGTAATGGTAAGTTTTTGGGACGATTCTGACTTGATTTACGACCCTAACTTTAGTAGTCAGAAATATCTGGGTTTTCGAGAGATTGATGATTTTTTTCTTGAGCCATTCTTTACTGATGGATTGAGCGGTGTAAGTCAGGACATTTCTGCCTAATGTTTTGTGTTTGTACTTGGGTATTTTTGGTCGGGCTTTGAATTTCTCTGGATGGCATATTCCTTGGTAGCTTCAAAAAATGATTGCCAGCTTTCATTTAATCTCAATAATACTTGCTGAGATACTTTGGCTGGTAATGCTAGATAGTCAGTCGTTCCCTGACATAGTTTCTGTATTTTGTAATAGTCGAGGTATTCTCCTGAGATGATAAATTTTTGTCTGATTAGGTAGTTAGCGTAGTTGAAAAGATTCTTCGAGAGAAAGCACAAATTATCTAGCTGCTTGTATAGCCAGTGGGTTCGATCGATAATGTGCTTTTCAACTAGCTGCATTGTTGTACCGTCATTTTGACTATGCTATACTAGAAATGGCTATTAATGGCCATAAAGTCAATAAAGTTTTACAATACCAGTTAAAAAACAGAATGCAACTATAGGCCCGTGCTCGGAACCCTTCTCTCATCAGTCATTACCAATTCTTTAATTCTTCCATCTAAAATGGTATAAGTCCTCAGAATCCTCGACTTTTGGCAGAAGTCCCTTCTTGCTTGCTCGGTGAAAGCTATTTCGGGGGTGTTATTTTTAAGTTTGTGGCCAGCGGGGATTTTGCAGTCTCTTTCTGAAGGTGGAATTACTACAGCTATCGCTGCGCCTTGGCGTCTGATAAATGATAGATTAAGGGTAGCGCTGTGACTAGCTGACCCAAAATCCTATCCATTGCTTAGGGGTTTTTTAAATGAGTACGTTAATTAGCTTGGCATTGCTGATCGCTTACGGTGGCGGTATTTGGAAATTTTGGAATGGGTTCGATCGCACTAACTTCGATCGAAGTTTTGCAAATCGCCTGAAGCTCTCCCTGCTCTGGCCCGCGTTAATTTTTAATAAGCCTTACCGCCAAAACTTTACAAAAGCTCTCAAAGCTTCTAAAAGGTAATTCAAGAATGTCTAAAAAGTCCGAACGCCCAGTCGCGGGCCAGGAGCAAACTTGGTTTGCCAAAGGCAAATCAGATAGCTGGCAAGTTTTACTATCGCAGGTTGCTGCCCGGTTCGATCGCGAATACCGAGGAGAAGCTTTCGCTTTACCCGAAGAAGTCGAAGCAATGCCGATTTTCCTGGAATCAGTTGCAGGAACTCTCCAAGCAAAAACAGTTTCTCCCTTCTGGAAAATTGCCAAACCTCAAAAAAATCAGCGCTGTTTAGACATAGGCTGCGGAGTCAGCTTTCTGATCTACCCTTGGCGGGATTGGGAAGCCTATTTTTACGGTCAAGAAATCAGCAGCGCAGCGCGAGACGCCTTAAACGCTCGCGGCCCTCAGCTCAATTCTAAGCTGTTCAAAGGCGTAGAATGGGCCCCCGCTCACCAGTTAAATTACGAGGAGGCTCAGTTCGATTTATGCCTCGCTACAGGCTTTAGCTGTTACTATCCCATAGACTATTGGAGTATTGTCATGGGAGAAGTAAAGCGGGTACTCAAACCGGGCGGTCATTTTGTTTTTGATGTCCTCAGCCCTGATGCTCCTTTAGCAGAAGATTGGGCAATTTTGGAAACTTATAGAGCCGGCGAAGTATTTTTAGAGACAATAGAAGATTGGGAAAAAATGATTAAAGCTGCGGGCGCTAAGGTAGTAAAAAAGCAAAGCGGCGACTTATTTCAAATGTATAAAGTTCAATACAATTGAGAGGTTAAGGGGAATATGTAATTAGCTTTTTACTCAAAAATTCAATCATCCAAAGCTTGCTCTGCCGGACAAAAAACTACTTCATTCTTAGTGGAGAAATTAGGGTAAGTCAGCAAGTACAGATTAGTTTGAAAAGCAACAAATATTCAAGCTAACGCACCCTACTAACTACTAACTCACAATAGTGAAGCAAGCAGATTGGATATTACCTATTCCCATACCGGATTACCAATTACCGACGCCCAATTAATTTTCGGTAGCCGCAGGAGATGGCGCAGCTTCCGGCGATGGTGACGGCGACACTTCCGGGGATGGTGACGGCGACACTTCGGCTGCAGGAGATGGCGACACTTCCGGGGCCGGAGATGGCGACACTTCCGGGGCCGGAGATGGTGCAGCTTCGGGCTGCGGGGACTCTTCGGCGGCAGGAGATGGCGCTGCTTCCGGCTGCGGGGACTCTTCGGCGGCGGGAGATGGCGCTGCTTCGGGCTGCGGGGACTCTTCGGCGGGCTGCGGTTGAGGAGAAGGCGACTGTTCCCCGGCTGGCTTCGGTTCAGGCGAGGGCGACGGTTGAGCCGCAGGCTTGGGTGCGGGCGGCGACGGTTGAGCCCCTGGCTGCGGTTTGTTTGAGGGGGCCGGCGGCTTCTCAAACTGCGGTTTCACTTCTGTAGGCGCTGGGGAGGGCGGCTGGCCTGTTGGTCTGCTGGGTGCTGTGGGGGCGGGCGCTGGCTGCTGCTGGGCTGGTGGGTTGGGCCTGGTTGGGGTGACAGGAATGCCACTGCAAACTTTTTCGTCGTACTTAAACTCGACAGCCAGTTGGTAAAGCTTGTGCGTGGTGGCTGCTTCAAATGTTAGAGAAGGGCTAATAATCGCAATTTTAGCCGCATTATCGAGAATACCGTAACCCGTGGGGACGATCGGCTGTGGCTCTGCCTTGAGCAAGCCTTGAGGGCTGACAACTGCTCCAAAAACAGCAGTTCCTTGGAGTTTTTGCGAGCAAGCTGTTACGGGATAAGGGACATTCACAGGAGTCGATCCCGTCATTTCCAAGTCAGGATAAGCCTTTTGGAATCTGTCAAACAAAGCACGATAGTTAGTTACAAACGCAGTTTGCTGTGCCGCTGTGTCGGTGGATGAGTTTGAACCGGGTTGTCCGGGCTGTCCTAGCTGTCGCTGTCCTTCTTCAAATTGTTGCCTCCTGATTCTTTCTTCGGGAGTTTCTGCGATGAGATTCCTTTTATTGGGATCTTTTTGAGTCAATTTTGGTACTCCATCGGGTCCGACATTCCTGCCAATTGGGAATTCCGGGGTAAAGACTGGAGCTCCGTCTGGAAATAGTGGGAGTCCGCCTCTACTGGCTATAATCCTTTTGAGCGCCTCTGCTTCGTCTTCCGAGCCGCCGCCTGGAAGCGGGGGCGCTTCTGGCAGCGATGGTGGTGGCGGGATATTGCGATCAAAATTACCAGGTAAGGGTGGGAAAAGGAAACCGCTGGGAGGTACGGGTGGGACGAAAGTAGGTGTTGGCTGGGAGGGGGCTCTGAGTGTTGGGGATGGAGTTTTGGGAGGTGGCGGGGCTATTGGGGCCGTGAATGGCGGGAGAGGGGAAGGAGGCAGAGGGGAAAAGAATCCAGGAGGGGGCATTCCCGGCGGCATGGCGGGCAAGTTGATGGTATCAGGTGGGGGGGGCAAGGGCGGAGCTAACTTTGGCCCTGGTCGAAGAGGAACTGGTGCGATCGAAAATGGCGTAAATCGCGTATTTGACGGTTTCGGTGGTATGGTTTGTGGCAGGCGGCCGGCTTCTGCAGGAGTTAGTTCTACTAAGCCGACAGAACCGGGGATATTTTTTGAGGAATTTCCACCATAAAATATGTTTGAGAGCGTCGGGGCGCTTACTCCGAGGACTCCGTGCAGGCTGACAGAAGCTAGGGCTGCCCACCAAAAAGGCTGGCGCAGCGGTTCGGAGAGGGTGTTGGCTAGGGAGGAAGAGTCAGTCATGACTATGGGGAATGGGGAATTGGTAATTGGTAATTGAGAATTGATAATTGGGAATTGGAAGTTAATAGTTATTAATTGATATTTTTTTTGAGTGATTTTAAAAGTTGCTGTTGGAGAATTCAAAGGTATAATTTTAGCACGGTCGGTATCGAAATTGCCCGATCGACTTTTATTAAGATTTCGCGACCCTCACATCCAGCACTCAAGCCGAGAAACCGGGTTTTTGGGCTGGTTCAACGCTGTTATAGAAGCCGCCAATAGGGTGAGGACGTTGTTAATTGCTCAAACCATTGTTTATCTTGCCTACTGCCTTTGGCCGAATCCTATACGCGGTTTCTCAGATATTGTTGAGAATGGTGAGCGGGGCGTCAGACGGGCCGGACTGGGGCGATGGAGAAAACAGACTGCGCCGCTGCTATACCGTCTTTTTTCGGGATCTGGAGCGCCACTAATTCATTAAACACGATCGAGCGAACGGATCGACCCCTGTTTCCAATTCGGTTACACAACCGGATTCATCCGTAGAAGTAATTACTCAATCCAAAATCCAAAATCCAAAATCGATGGATTCACCAGCGATAGCGGTAATTTTTAAAAGGAGCTCCCTCGATGGTGAGCAAGTCGATGGGATAAATTGGAGCGCCGCTTGCCATATATTGAAACATTTCTCGAACTTCCTCTCCCCGCAACGACAACTGGTCTAATTCCTTGAGAGAATACCAGCCCGCGCACAAAGTATGCTCATCCGGCTTACTCTTGGGCGGCGTCTTATCTTGTGGACGAGCCACAAAAATGACTCGGAGGCGCACATTGCCCCTAGGCATCACTGTGTGCTCTACCCGGAGAATTCCCTCAACGATGATGGAAATGCCCGCTTCCTCAAAGGTATTACGCATAGCAGCTTCGAGCAAAGTCTCCCCTTTTTCCACTCGCCCTGCTGGGAGATACCACTGCTGCTCGTACTTGCGCTCTTGTACCAGTAGAAAACGGTCTTCTAAGTGAACGACAACTAGGGTAAAATACCATGTTTGAATCGGCTCGCGAGCCATAGAAGTAGATATTCCCTAAGCAAAAGGTTAAAGGAGCGGCAGATGTTAGCAATCCAAAGGATGCTTCGGCAAGTGTCTTTGAACTTGAAAAACAGATCGTAGCACTCCGGCCGCAAAATCTAAAATCTACAATCTAAAATCTAAAATTGACAATGCCATTACCAACCGTGATTTTACCAGGATATTTTGCTGCTGCTTCCGACTATCGCGAATTAGAAAAGTCTTTGGTCGATCGAGGTTTTCCAACAGTAACAGTGCCTCTGGGCAAGGGAGATTGGTTGCCGACTTTTGGTGGGCGGTCGATGGTGCCAATTTTGCGACAGCTCGATCGCACGGTCAAACAAATGTTACAGCAATACGGGGTTCCCCAGATCAATCTCGTCGGTCATTCCGCCGGCGGCTGGATTTCTCGCATCTATTTGGGCGAAAAGCCTTACACGATTCACGGCGACGTGCTTGAGGATGCGGGTTTGTGGGAAGCTCACCCTTATGTGAATACTTTAATAACTTTAGGCACGCCGCACGTCTCTCAAGAGCGCTGGACGCGCAAAAATCTAGATTTTGTCAAAATTCACTATCCGGGGGCTTTTCACCCGCAGGTGCGCTACGTGTGCGCTGCTGGGAAGGCTGTTTTTGGCAAGCGCGGTTTTGGGACTTGGCTGGCTTATAAAAGTTACGAGTTGACTGTGGGGAAGGGCGAAACTTGGGGAGATGGAATTACGCCGGTGGAAGCTGCTGTTTTGGATGGGGCCGAAAATCTGGTGTTGGAGGGGGTTTGGCATTCGCCTCGTTCTCCGGGGAAGTGGTACGGTTCGCCGGAGGTTTTGCCGGCTTGGATTGGGCATTTGTGTTAGAAACGAACCGCGAAGACGCGAAGGAAGAAGCAGAAGGTTTAAGGGGCGGATTTAGTTAGAATTTGATATTAGGAGCGAGTTTAGTGCGGCAAAAGTCGCCTCCCCGATGCTATGTTTACTTAAATTTTTATCACTAACTGAATAGAGTGAAAAAATATTTTATGTGGCATCATCGGTAAGATTCAGAAGTCACGGCGAACCACACAATCAAATTATACGTTGGCTGGGGTGGAATTGGGCGAAAATGCTACTGTGCGCTTGGAGGCAGATAACGAATTTCAGCCGGATGCTTTGTTGAGAATTGATGCGGGAGGTCGATCGCAAATTAGGGATGATGATTATGTGCGATCAGTATGCGTAGAATCATCGCAGTGTTTGGTATTTGGTGCGAGGGGCGATCGCTCTTTATTGACTATTTGAGGCGATTACTCTGGCGGTTCAGTATCGAGAGGGGCTTGACGGCGGTGACGAATATGTAATATCGCAATGGTATCGCCCTCCACCACAAACAGAATCCGATAGGTTCTTCCTTTACCAACCCAAAGTTGTCGAATTTCTCGATTAATGATGGCTGCTTCGGGGGCAACTGAGCAACGGTAAGGAAATTGTTGCAGGGATGCGATCGCATCTTGGAGGTCGTAGTACCACTGATTTGCGGCATCAGCACTCAGATAATCGCACATCCAACGGTAGGCGTTTTCAATTTCTTGAAAGGCGGGTGGTTGGATTAGGAGTTGATAACTCATAGACGAGGAGGAATGTTGAACTGCTGCTGTAGCGCTGTCATGGCTCTCTCGGCTGGAATACCTTCACCTCGATCAAAGCTTTCGAGTCCTTTGCGGATGCCGATGATGGCTTCGAGGTAGTCGATGCGCTCTAGCAGTTGTTCGTAGGTATTAAGTTGGGGGTTTGGAGTGGATTTTAGCGATCGTACCAAGCTAAGAATATCTGCGAGCAGTTCGTCAGGGGTGCTATCGATTTCTTGGATGAGGAGTTCTTTGATGGTCATCGCGGCATCTGGTGGAGAATTGATACTTTGATTATAACGAGTGTCGATCGCCCCTTATTGACCTCGACCCGGTTTACTATCGGCAAAACCTGACCCTTCCGAGTATAAGAAAGTGGCGATCGCACTCCGTAGAATCATCTCAGTGTTTGGTATTTTGTGCGAGGGGCGATCGATCTTTTTTCACTCAAGCATCGCTTTCCGTCTAATCCTCGCATTATCATAATAGTAGAAATAGAATAAGATTGTGAAAGGTGAACAAATGGCACAAATTACCACGACTGAATTACCCCAAAGCCTCCAGACTCTATTTATAGAGGTCGAACGTACCAAAACCCCCCTCACCATCATCCATGAAGGGAAACCATTAGTGATTATCTATCCTGCCACTACCCAAACCCCACGCCCTGTGTTTGGCACAATGAAAGGCAGCGGTGAAATATTAGGAAATTTAATTGCTCCTGTTGCCCAACTATGGGAAGTTTTAGAATGAAACTTTTACTTGATACCCGCATTTAGCCAGCGATCGCACTAAACTGTTGCTTGAACAAGCATATCCTCTACCTGCCTAATTTGCTTCCAATCAATTACTGCAACCCAAAGACTTTCCTCTTGAGAATATTGCACTACGCCATCGACTTCTAACTCTTCGTCATACAATGCTAGCAATTGACCATCTTGCAACTTAATATTTTGGCGACTCAAATCTTCAATCGTACCCACGCAATTTAGGCGAAGACGACCCTGCTCATCCGCATTATGAAAGTCTGCAAAGATTCTGGGATATTTCATATTTTTGCTCAACTCAGGATGATTGTTGTGGTGGATTAGGAATCGTTGGTGTCAGCAGAAGACTTGCTTTTTCTGGTGTTAAGCCAGTTAATGTTGCATGATTTGGACTTCGGCCAGAAGTACGGATGACATCTCCATCGGACGATCGAACCTCACCCACTGTGGTCACACCAACTTGTCCATGAGGGATTGTCACTGCTAACTCTGCTACCGATAATCCTACTGCACATTCTACAGAAATTCCCGTGATGCCGCTGGGGTGAGTTGCCGTGCTGCGTTTAATATCTTCAGGACGATTGCGACCGCCACGAACTACTAATGCCTCGTTTGGAATTCTGTCCACAAGTGTAGGCTGTTTGATTTAAGTACGCGCTATACTTTAGCAGAAATCTTTGTCCATAGGGCGATCGATCTTTATGATTGGTGATGCGATCGCTCTCCGTGCAATCAGCGCACTTTGAAATGGTGGAAATGGATAAGATTGTGAGTGAAAAAAGAGGTTGGGTGACACCAGCGTCAACCCAACCTACAAAAAAAGGCGCTCGCACTAATGGAGAGCAGCAATCACACTTATTCCTTTTATACTAGGCGGACATATTCACGTAGTTGGGAACGTAGACCTTGAGTAATCATTGGAAAATTATTGATTTCTTGAATGATAGAATTCTCAGATCTGCCACTCTTCTTAAGCTCCTGAACTACAGCCTTTGCTAAAGTGTCAACCCCAACCTTTGCAATCATGCTTGAAACGCCTGCAATCAAGGTGAGAGCAAGTGCGCCACCAATCATGCCAAAAGGACCACCTAAAAAAGCTAACGAAGTTGTAATTGCTACGGCTCCTGCATAAGAAGAGGTTGCAACAAGCCCAACTAAGACTAAACCAGCAACTCCTAGACCAGCTAACTTATTGACTATCTCATCCATAATAATTAAGTGCTCCGCTAAACTTCAGATTAATTAGACCTTCAAAGTCAAACTGAACTAACTATCTTTAGCCTTTACCTCCAAACAGTTTATATATTCCGTATCCAACAGCAGCCGCCGCAGCAACAGGTGCAGCCGCAACTATGGCAGTACCAGCAATTGCGCCTCCCCCGACAACGCCACCGATACCAGCAAGGGTGCCCATAATTGCAGCACCAGAAGCACCGCCAGCTACCGTTACAGCACCAGCACCAACTAGACCAGCAGCAGCCCCAATGTTTGTAGCTGTTCTTGCCGCTGCACGAGCATCATTCTCTTCCTCAGACAAGTTGGATTGCTCTTTGAACAAAGTTTCATTCATTATTTTTGCCCCCAGATAAGCAGGACCTGCTGCTAATACCGCAGGAGCCGCGGCCATACCACCACCAACCACACCACCTGCCGCAGCTAGACCCGAAGTAATTCCTGCTCCTGAAGTTGCTGCAACAGTCAACCCTGTTGCAGCACTGGCAGCCGCACCTACCGCAGCACCAGTTTCTGCAACCGCTTTGACTGTTTTTACTGTATTTCCATTAATTCCCATATTTTTTTCTACAACATTTTCTACAACTTCTTCACCTGCTTTACTGGCAAAATCTTCCCAATTCATAAATCGATTTATCCTTTTAATACTTGTTCCATTATCCTTAATAAATTCAAGGTTTGTCTAGCCCAAAAAAGTTCTATTTTGCCGCCACTTCTCCTTCGCTTTTACTTTAACTTTAATCTAACTTTGTACAATAATGTACGAAAATGTACGAAAATGTTGGCAGTTGTGAGCTACAATACACAAAACTCTCGCATCTCCCTGCCAGATGAATCTTAAAGAAATGTTAAATGTCGCCGATCGCATAGTTTTCGAGAAAACAGGTCAGCACCTTGACGATTTACAAGAAGCGGTACTGCGGGGAACTCTACAACGCGAGACATACAAAGAAATAGCGAAAGACTTTGACTGTTCTGAAAGTCGCATCAGGGAAATCGGATCGGAATTATGGCAGATCCTTTCACAGGAGTTAGGAGAAGATGTTAGTAAATCGAATGTTCGCTCAGCAATAGAGAGGTTACAAAACTCTAATGTTGTAAACCTTGCACAAGACGTTGTAGTGAGCGGTAGTTTTAACATCTGTGGAGAAGCTAGACACCCGCCAAATATCCCAAACTCACACCCACCAAATCAGGAAACAGCTAACCCAAAACAAACCAAAACTCTACATCACGATTTAAGCGAAATGCCAGAGTTGGGTGATTTCTTCGATCGCACTCCCGAACTCCAAACCCTCACCACCTGGATTCTACAACAACGCTGTCGCCTCATCACCCTCACCGGCATCAGCGGCATCGGCAAAACATCCCTAGCAGTACAACTCGTACAACAAATTAAAGACGAGTTTGAGTACGCAGTTTGGTACACACTAGACGAATTCCCCACCATAGAAAAATTTCAATCTAACCTAATACAGCT
The DNA here is from genome assembly GCF_036705685.1 of Microcoleus sp. AT3-A2. Classification (NCBI taxonomy): domain Bacteria; kingdom Bacillati; phylum Cyanobacteriota; class Cyanophyceae; order Oscillatoriales; family Microcoleaceae; genus Microcoleus; species Microcoleus sp. AT3-A2. The sequence goes on along the minus strand of NZ_JAUBVF010000017.1, from coordinate 41,967 downwards.
TTTTTCCCATTCCGAAAAACAAGATTCATCCCCAACAAACCAAAAACGCTTATCCCTGATTAAGAATTTACAAAACCATCGCTGTTTAATCGTCTTAGATGACGTTCACAACCTTTTCTGTAGTGGCGAATTGGCAGGAAAATATAAACCAGAATCCGAAGAATATCGCTCTTTATTCAAACAAATAGAAAAATTATCTCATCAAAGCTGCTTGATGTTAATAGGTTGGGAACAACCGAGAGAAGTAACTCAAGCTAAAAGCCAAAATACTTCTATTCGTAACTTACAACTCAAAGGTTTAGACATAGCCGTCGGACGGGAAATACTCAGAGACTATGGGTTAGAAGAAAGCGACAACAGTGAAACCCTCATTCATCGCTACCAAGGCAACCCCCTATGGTTAAAAAGCGTGGCGAATCTGATTCAAGACTTGGGTGGAGGCGTGACAGAGTTATTACCAAATGATACCATATTGTTGCCCGAAGATTTGAAAGATGTTTTACAGCAGCAGTTCGATCGCCTATCCGAACTAGAAAAACAAGTAATCTCCTTGTTAGCGAAAGAAAGCCAGCCAATCAACCGGGCAAAATTGCTAGAAAATGACCGAATTCCGGCTTCAGATTTGCTAAATGCCCTGCAATCTCTATCGCGGCGCTGCTTGATAGAACAACAAGCAAATTTTTACACGATTTCACCTGTACTGAGGCAATATGCGATCGCCCAGGCGGTGTAATTGATACAACCCTTGCTGGCATTCTCGCCCTTCACCCCAATTACTAGAAGTGGCAATGGGCGATCAGGTAAATGGGGCGATCGGTTCGATAGAATGATCGGTAGTCGCAATTCCATTGTTTGCCATGACGCTAAAAGAATTAGAGCCTCAACTGCTGGCACTCTCTGACGACGAAAAAGCTCAAGTCGTTCAACTCCTATCTCAAGGTAAAATTACTCCTTGGCGCGGTATAGAAAAAACGCCTGATGTTTGTGGCGGGAGTGCCTGCATTGCTGGAACTCGCATCACCGTTTGGGGACTTGTAGAAGCTCGTCGCATTGGCTACAGCGAAGCCGATTTACTCACAAGCTATCGATTGCTCTCTGCTACTGATATTGCTAACGCTTGGGCCTATGCTGAAGCCTTTCCCGATGAAATTGAAACAGAAATTCGGGAAAACAATGAAGTGATGGACGAGGATTTGTAGCAGATGGCACGTCTCTATGCCGATGAGCAATACCCCTATCCTGTTGTAGAATTACTGAGAGCTTTAGGACACGATGTTTTGACTGTCCAAGAAGCAGGCAGAGCCAATCAGAAAATTCCTGACCCGGATGTTTTAGCTTTTGCTACTAGCGAAAAACGTGCCGTCATTACCGAAAATCGTAAAGATTTCTTTCGGCTGCACCGCATACAGCCCCTTCATGCTGGCATTATCGCCTGTACGAACGATCGCAATTGGGAAACGCTGGCTAACCGAATCAACGCGGCTATTACAGCAGAAGAATCTTTGCAAGGTAAACTAATTCGTGTTGTGCGCCCTTCACCGTAACTTAGACGGCAGTGATGCCTTGCCCTAAATGCTTCAAGACCTGAAAAGCCGATCGCAATTCACTTCGCACAGTATAAATCGAAAATGCCCGCGATAACCCGTATTCGGCTGTAGGTTGAGCCCTGAGTTTCACAAACAACAGATCATCGCCATTCGTCAACATACCAAATCTCGGTTTATCCAAATCACGATTTGCCATCATGTATGCTAATGCTTGGGGTAATGCCGATCGCGTCGAAATCGTAGTCTTCTTACACTCCAAAACTATTACCCAAAGCTGCCAAGGCAAAATCAAGATATCAATTCGTCCGCGCAGGGTTTCTTCCCCATCATCGATCGCAATTTCGATAGCAGCTTCAGCCTTCATCCTGAAAGGTGGATCGTAGAATCCCGCCAGTTCTAACAAAGGTGATGCCACCAGCAAAGTCACTGCCCCTTCTAACAATTCTCCATCGGATCTATGATATAGCAATCTGCGTCGTAGCGTATCCAAAGCAGTCTGTTCAGAATCGCTGAGACTTGGCAATTGGGTTTGCCACTCTGTAAAAAAAGCCTCATTCTCATTTCGGCTCAAATTCAACCTTGATTCAGCCTCAGCAAGGCTTTTAATAGCTTCTGTAACTGCAATAACCTTTGCCATTCGTTCACCTTTGATTCAAACCGTTGAATTTCCCAGGAAAATTAGCTTCATTATAATCAAAAATATGGAAACTGCTATAGCGATCGCAGTTTTCAATATCATATGAATTCCGCTTGAATTGGAATGATTAAACCGCAGAGGACACAGAGAACACAGAGTCAGAGAACAGAGAGATGAATAATTCCTATGCTACCGGATTTGATATCACTTCTATTGATTTGTGTCCAAAAACAAAAACCGGGCAACTTCAAAGCTACCCGGCAATCCTAACTTTAGACCTCAGACAAATCTAAAATCTAAAACCTAAAATTCTTAAACAGCTACAGTCTTCTTAGCAGAGGAACTCAATTCGCCCTTAGCATACTTAGCTGCAAAATCGTCCAAAGACACTTGCTTAATCTTTGTACCGTGACCGGCGCAACCGAAAGAATTATAGCGATCGCTACAAACCTTCTGCATATACTTGATCGACGGCTTCAAGAAGTGGCGCGGATCAAACTCATCGGGCTTCGCAAACAAAGCTTCGCGTACCGCAGCGGTAATCGCCAAACGGTTGTCAGTATCGATATTGATCTTGCGAACGCCGCACTTGATGCCCTTTTGGATTTCTTCCACAGGTACGCCGTAGGTTTCGCGGATTTTGCCACCGTTGCTGTTGATGATTTCCAGCAATTCTTGGGGCACAGAAGAAGAACCGTGCATTACCAAGTGAGTATTCGGCAAGCGGCGGTGAATTTCTTCAATGCGGCTGATTGCCAAAATTTCGCCAGTCGGCTTGCGAGTGAACTTGTAAGCGCCGTGAGAAGTGCCGATCGCGACTGCTAGAGCATCAACGCCGGTTTGCTCAACGAAATCCACAGCTTGTTCAGGATCTGTCAGCAACTGATCGTGAGAAAGCGCACCTTCAAAGCCGTGGCCGTCTTCTGCTTCGCCCATTCCTGTTTCCAGAGAACCCAAGCAACCCAGTTCGCCTTCAACGCTAACGCCGATCGAATGAGCAACATTCACCACATCGCGAGTAACTTGAACGTTGTACTCGTAGCTAGCGGGAGTCTTAGCATCCGCTTCCAGAGAACCGTCCATCATGACGCTGGTGAAACCTTGGCGCATGGCAGAATAGCAAGTGCCGGGGGCATTGCCGTGGTCTTGGTGCATGGAAATGGGAATGTGAGGATAGGTTTCAACTGCTGCCAAAATCAAGTGGCGCAGGAAATTTTCGCCAGCGTAGGAGCGAGCGCCGCGAGAAGCTTGCAGAATCACAGGGCTGTTGGTTTCGTCAGCAGCGCGCATGATCGCTTGGATTTGCTCCATGTTGTTGACGTTGTAAGCCGGTAGGCCGTAACCATTTTCAGCCGCGTGGTCGAGCAGCAATCGCATAGGTACAAGCGCCATAGATATTCCTCCTAATTATTTGTGATTTTTGGGCAGTGAATTTTGAACAAGCTCAATTCTTACGATAATCTTAAGACAATTTGCCACCGATCGCGCACTATCTTTCCAGATTTACTAAAAAGTTCAAAAAACAAAATTTTGAGTTCCAAGCATTCCACTCAAAACTCAAAATTTTTAACTCACAAATTTTTTATGGGTCGCCCGGGATTTGAACCCGAGACCGGTCGGTTAAAAGCCGAATGCTCTACCGCTGAGCTAGCGACCCGCGAAAACATTGTTACCGCACACAATTTCTAATAGTAGCACCCCTCATTTGAAATAGCAAGTGTTTTTTAAATAAAATTTGCAGTCATGCGAACCAGCATCTCGCAAGTCGCTCCCGGCTGCAAATAAATCAAGTGTTCGCCAGTGTTGAGAGCATTTCGAGGAGCAGTCCAAGGTTCCAAACAGTAAAAATCCTTGCCCTTCACCATCCAGAAAACCAACTTCCCATAGCTGGAGTTGTAACTGAGGGTGAGCCGCAAGCCGCTCGCCGCATCAGTAACAGTAGCAGCAAGACCAGTGAGTTCGTCAAAGGAAACATCAATTTCATCCAGCGTCTCGTCAAAAACCCCTGTGAAATAACCCTTTTCATGGGTGTTCTGATCTCTGTACTGCATCCCCGGAATCTCAAAGCGGAGCTTAGATTTGTCCGTCGCCAAAAAGTAGGGGTGCAAACCACTAGAAAACGGCATGGGTTCGTCAGACAGATTGGTGTATCGCTGAAAAATTTCCAAAGAATTGCCTTTAATCTGATAAGTGAAGGCTAGTTGGAAATCAAAGGGATAAACAGCCAGCGTCTTGTCGCAGCTATCGAGAATCAGCGTCAGAGCGGCGCAACCCTCCGTAACTTGTTCGCCTATTGTCCAAGGCAAATCTCGGGCAAAGCCGTGCTGTTTGAGCTTACGCTGCACTCCCTTGTGCGTGTAAGTATTCTCGGGGAGATTGCTGCAGATGGGAAACAGGATGGGAATCCCGCCACGTACAGTTAGATCGGGATTGGCGAACCGTTCCGCGTCCAAATAGAAGATTTCTTTGCCTTCAACCAGCCAGCTAGTGGCAATACCGCCCCGTTCCGGCACAACTTCTAGAGTAGAGTTAGCGGTTTCGTCGGAGAGGATATAGGTTTTGTACTGCTTTTGCTTGAGCGCGATCGCAAACACATTTGTCATCGGTAGTAGGTCATTGATCATTGGTTGTCAGTAAATCGATCGTTAATAATTGGTCGCTGGTATGTTGATGTTCACCCATTACCGCCCCTATCCTCCCCCTGCTGCCTCGCTCCGGCCCCCACCGGCTAACCAATGATCCTAGCTATAGGAGGCAGGGCGAGCCGGTGCTTGGAGCGCTTGCTGGTGGTAGCTGGAACGATCGCGGAGGCCGGCTGCTCTTTGAGTGCGACTTCAAAAGATACAGCCCTGGGGGGAAGATAGCTTTGGGGACTCGGCACTGCTCCTTGACTGGGAGATGGGGGCGAAATAAACGGCTCTTTGATGAATGGCTCTTTTGTAAATGGCTCTGGTTCCCGGCTGGGATTTTTAGGTTGAGTGGGGTAGATGCGCGGCGGCAAATTTTGATTCGGAGATGGGTTTGATTCAATTGCAGGCCCTGTCCCGTTCGGGAAAAATGAGGAGTTGTCCGGCTGTTGGGGCGCAGCCGGCAAAGCCGGCAAAATCAAAGTAGGTTTGGGTTGTCCGGGGCCTTGCTGATTGCTTTCACCGGAGGTTCCCCCGGAACCTCGCCCCGGCTGGTATGTACCGCTCTTTGCTGCTCCGGGCAATGGATAATTTGGAGTTTTTGATGTCGCTCCTGGCTGGACTAGGGAATCGAGAACTACAGAAGATCCCATCGGTCGATCGAAAATACTAGAAATTTGCTCGACGCGTTTGAGGATGCGATCGGCTGCGGCTCCCTTCACAACCTTCGGCTGCAACTTTTTCACCTCCACAGGCAGAAACTCTACCTTCATATTCCTGTCTTTGAGCGATACTTTCAGGACTGCGGTATCGTAATCCCTGCGAGCATTCCCGCCGAATATAAAATTCCCCAGCGAGTAAACTATCGGGCGGCCCTTATAAATTTCTGCACCTTGCAGTACCTGGGGATGGTGTCCCACTACCAAATCAGCTCCTTGGTCGATCGTGAACCGAGCCAAATCAATCTGCCAGTCCCCTGGATAATCTGCCAATTCGACTCCCCAGTGGTAATTAACAATAATCCAGTCTACCTGACCCCTAAGAGCTCGAATATCCTCCGCCACGCGATTGTTGCGGCGGGGGTTAGTTCCCGCTTTCCCTTGGTCGGCGATGTTAAGCTCGGCATCATAATAACCGAGGTAGGCAATTCGCTGACCCTTAACTTCAATAATATCTGGACGCCTCGCTTCTTTAATATCTCTGCCGGCTCCCAGGTGTTGAATCCCACTATTATCTAGAGTATTCATAGTCTCCACCAGCCCTGGTTCCTCGTAATCCATAGCGCGGCTATTTGCCAGATTGACAATATCCACTCCTCCGGCTGTTAATACTTTCACCGATTCTGGATCGGCTTTAAAATTTAATTGTTTTTTAGCAGAGCCCAATGTAGAGCGAGTCAAAGAGTTTTCTAGGTTAACCATCGCCACATCTGCTTGCCGATACTCGTCCATATTGGCGAAAGCCCATTGGTGATCGTTGGCAGCAGATGCTCCGAGCGCATCCGATAGATTCACGTTTCCTCCGAACATCAGCGTTACTGTTGGGTCGTAAGGATTAGCAACTTGCTTTTGCTTTACTACTGGTACCACTTCTAAGGCCGCTTGCACCGTATCCGCACGTTTTGGAGGCGGCCCCGAAATTAGAGCAGCTTGCTGGTAGCGGGATACTGGAGAGCCTAACTGCAGGGTCACAGCCTCGTGGTAGCTGACCCAACACCCTAAAATAAATGAGGCAAGTGCCGATCCCACTAGCAGCAGAGAACGATACGTTTTAAATTTAACCCAATCGACGACCGGTAGGGAACGGTAACGTCGCCGCTGGCGGTTTGCCGGAGTGACAATTCGCACTGACTGTTTCCAGAGAATGTCTGCATCCCCAGCCAAGCGCGCGTGAATTCTGACTCCTTCTACTGCTGGCGAGTTGAGTCTCCAGAGTTGGTGGCAAATAAATTTGACTAAGCCTTCTCGGAGAGTGCTCCCTAGTAATGTAGTATCTGGCGCAAATTCGCGCTGGAATTCTACGAGGATTTGGACGCAGCCGGCCTGAGCCTGTTCGACGCGGGCATAAATCCCTTCGGGGCGCAGCAAGCTGTCAATCCAGTAATTCAGGGCTTGAAAGTTGCCCGATCGCGCTAGCTCCAAGATAGACGGCTGCGACCAATTTTCTGCGTACACCATCAATTAGCCTCCTTAATACGCACGAGCAATGACTCCAATTTGTGTTGAACGGAACCGCAATTCTTTTAGCTTAACCGCCACAGGTTCCACTGCCCGTTTTGAAGCTAGTTGTTGGCCGCCACCATTTTCTACATTTAGGGGCTGCCTGCTGTCAGTGATTTTTATCACACTCCGGTCAATCGATTTTAGATTTTAGATTTTAGATTTTAGATTTTAGGTTTTAGGTTTTAGATTGAGGAAAGAGACGGTACTGTGGGCGATCGAACAAAAGTCGAAACCAGAGGTTTCTGGGGGACTTGAAACAGAAGAGAGGAAGATTTCTGATGCAGAGTCTGTTTTTATTGTCGCTGTTTGAGTGTCGCTTTAGAGCTTCGCTTTGAGATTTGAGATTTGAGATTCAGCCTTGACGGCGTTAGTGGGCGATCGAACAATCGATTTTAAATTTTAGATTTTAGATTTTAGAGTGAGTTCAGAGAGGGTACTGGGGGCTAGAAATAACCTCCAAACAAGAGGTTTATGAGGGACTTGAGGCATAAGAGAGCGAGATTTTTGAGGCAGAGTCTGTTTTTATTGTCGCTGTTTGAGTGTCGCTTTAGAGCTTTGGCTTTGAGATTTGAGATTTGAGATTGAGCCTTGACGGCGTTAGTGGGCGATCGAACAAACGTCGAAACAAGAGGTTTCTGGGGGACTTGAGGCAAAAGAGAGCGAGATTTTTGAGGCAGAGTCTGTTGTTATTGTCGCTGTTAATCGCGTGCCGTTGTCAAGTCCTAATGCTTCGATCTATGCTGGCAAATGCCTCTCACGAGGGATGCCACCGGCTGCACAACCTGTAATTGGATAAATGGCGTACTAGATAGATTTGGTGGTAAAATCAAATTTGGTAACTCCCATCGGTACCAAAGTTGCGGAAAACGTGAAACTGGCCAGTCCATACGGCTGTGCCTTCCGATGTAAAACCCAAAGTACGTTACGGTAAACAGACCATATTTTAAGCAAGTTACACTGCGCAGGAGAACTGACAAATGCTACAGCGCAAAATCTATCAACTCTGTTGTGATGGTCGTGAGGTTTCTATTTTTCTTCGAGATCAGCAACGTTGGATAGAGCGCGCTCGTATCCTAGATATTGAAGGGGATCTAGTCACGCTGCGCTACGAAACCGACGAAGAAGACGAAATCAGCTCCTGGGAAGAAATGGTGCGTCTCGAAAGTATTGGAGCTGTGTCCCAGAAGTTGGCTTCGGTATCCCGAACTAACTGCGAACCCCTAGTTTCTGATGATTGTCCCGAAGCCGAACAAATTCGCAATCACTACCCGGACTCGAATTTGGAATAGTTTTGAGCTCGCGCTTGAGGCAGAAGGAAAACTTGGGGGAAAAGAAAACGGCTTTTCTCCCTTTTTTGTGGAGAAATTATGCAAAAAACCCAGTTTAGGCCAAAAATATTCTGGGTTGTGACCCCATAAGCTATTTTTCCTTTAAATTTAAGCTTGATGGCGGGATCTCCTGCCCAACCCCTACTCCCCACAACAGCGTAAGTACACAGTAGTTTAAAAATTCAATACGCGACAGCTTACCCCTGCTGAAACCGGGTTTTTTGTCGGGGTGCGTCCAGGACTGTTCTTTTGTTTTCTGTGCCTGCGGGCTGGTTTCGATGTGCCCGACAGCTTATTCGCCGTCTGTTTCCCCATCTTCTAGGAAAAGTTCGGACTCCGGTATCGCTTTAAACACCGGACAGAAACCGTCGGGGGTTACTTTAAAGCCAAACAAAGCACTCGACTGGTTCCAACAGCGCTGGCTGCGGTAGTGCTGGCAATTGCCACAGCATTCAAGGTTTGCCTGAACGGCGCTGCCTTGAAACAGGAGTTCCCGCTGGGAGATGCCGCGCAGTACCAGTTCTTCGCCTTGCCAGCGGGCTTCTACCAAACCGGTATCGGCAAAATTGGCCCACCGGGGATCGGCTGTAATCGGACTCGGCAAGCTAATTGCTACCTCTGTCCCCAATTCGCTGAGTTCTCCCTCATAGTTAGTTTCCGGGATAGCGGGCTGCAAAAACATTTCCCCGATCGGCAATTCGACCAATGTTCCGGCCGCCGGAGTGTGCAACTGGTAGCGGTTTCGCAGCTCGTCCAAGTTAGCCAAGTCAGCCAAATATGCAGGGGAACCGTGGACTAAAATTACGTGCTGGGGACGCAAATTGTGGATGAGTTGGGTCGTCCCCGGCCCGTCGCAGTGTTCGGCTAGCAGATAAGTTTCGACACTTGTGACTCCAGATTCGGGTCTGTTGCCCAGCCAGTCGCTGACGGGATATCCTGGTTTTTGAGGGGCGAGCAAAATCCAAGGATGTGTGCCATCGGCAACATACAAAGCCAAATCAGCTAACTTGTCTGTAATTACAATACAGGGCGTGGCTCCCAATCCGGGGCGTTGTTCGGCAGACAGCCGGCGGACGCGGGGTTTCACCCTTTCGTCCCAAAACAAAGGTTGGTGCAGAGCAAAATTTTGGACGGCGGTGGGAAATTGGGGTAACAGTTCCAGATAAGCGTCGCACCCGTCGGCGACAGTGCCGTCCACCCAAATATCCAAGTCGCGGCCAGTAAAGTAGTGGTGACTGCGGAGCAGCATCAGCATTTCTTGACCCAAACCAAGGGCCGGGGCGGGCAGCAGTACCGAGTACCCGTCGGCGATGGCACGGTGGATGCGATCGGCTAACTGATTTTCTAGTTGTCGGCGGTGAGGGTGACGCGCCGTGCCGTAACTACCTTCCAAAATTAACACATCCGGCTTCATGCCCCTGAGTTCTCCCAGGGGCAAACCTTCCACCAAACGAGAATTGGACAGGAAAAAGTCGCCGGTGTAAACCACGGTGTAGGTGCGGTGCGGAGCGGCATAAGTCAGCAGCACAGTCGCCGCCCCGGGCAAATGACCCGACGGGAACAACTGCAGGCTCAGTCCAGGGCGCACTTCGAGCGGCGACTGCCAGGGCAGTCCCTGACAGAACCGGGACTCTGGCTGCTGAGCCAGTTCTGGCCAGTTGAGCGGTAGCAGTCGCGCTGTCACTTCGCTGCCGTAAATTGGCAAGTGGGGGAAAGATTGATTGAGTGCTAGCAAACCTCTGGCATGGTCAGAGTGGGCGTGGGTACACACCACAAAATCGGCTGGCAGCGATCGATTTAGTGTCGCTGACAGCGGTGCAATATCCTCTATACCGCAGTCGAGTAAAATGCGGTGCGGCCCCATTCGGACTAGCAGACAGACCCCTTCCTGTGCGTGGCCTGCGCCGTAAGGTAAACAATCGAGATCCATCACTGCGGTTAGCTCCCTGCTTTGCACGCAACTTGCAGTATCGCCACTTTTAAACATTGGTTGCGACTGCATTCATTCGATCGAGTTCAGTCTCGGACGCTGAAACCGGGTTTGATGAACGAAAACACTTTGTTGCCGCCCTCGCTCCCGGTTAAAAAACCCGGTTTATCAAAGTTCTGGTGCGTAAGCCCTGGAGCTAAATGTTTGCTCGAAGGCTGCGGCTCCCGTCAAAGGAAAGTAATTGCACTTAAGATTTGATGCAGTGCCAAGAAGGCGATTTTCTGAAGACATTTGCCTGACGGGCATTCGGCCTTCGACAAAGTTCATGCTACTGGTTCTGGCATCAAAAGTTACATTTTATTGCACCATGTAAGAGCAGCGAACTCGATCTCATATTCTGAGTTTTAAACCTTTTTCCACAATTTGCGCCTGCTAAAAGCTAGTCTTTTTTATGAGAAGATTTTAATTCAGATGTCCCAATATCTTGATAAAACTTTACAATTCTTCATTTTTAGGGTTTTGAGGGCCGTGTAGAGTCCAATCTGAAAAATGGAGAACCAGCATCGTGCTAGCTAACTGCTTTTGTCACGGCAGAGAGAGACTTTATGAGTTTGCTCGGTTTCTTTGTAAAAGTTTGATACATTCTTCTAAGCAAACCTTGTGGCTAGGGAGGAGAGAGTTTAAATGGCTTTTTGACCCCGCCCAAAAACGGATACCAGTTTCTGACAGGAACCGCCCGCAGCCCAAAGTTTTAGACTCTTGTTCAAGCTCCAGATTCATCTGTGAAGTAAATCTCAAATCGTTCGACCAAGAATTTCAAAGGTGGTACCCGCCACGTGATTTATCCGTGGAATCAATCCAAAATCTAAAATCCAAAATCCTCAAGCCCCCGCATTTATCCGTGTGGTCGCCTCTAAAATCTAAAATCTAAAATCTAAAATCTAAAATCTAAAATCGATTGACTAGCCCATAATTAGGTTTGTTTACTCCGCTACTTGACTAGGGGGCAAAACGATGTGTTTTTTTTTACCCCAAACATAGCCACATCAATCCCCCGACAAGGGAGCATATTTATCCTGTACAAATCCCACTAACTTGCCAGAAATAATCTCAGGTATATGAGCCTCCAACCAGTTTGTAATATTCGGTTTTTTATCATAGCTGGGTCTTCTTTGGGGTGGTTTTTGAGTTGTTTTTCAGCTAATCCCTGCGTGGTTAAACCGCGAAAGTCAGAATTGCAATAGTGTTTAATTGTTTGGTATATTTTTGATAATAGTATCCGATCGCAATTAAAGCTGAAATGAGGAGCGATCGCACAAACTCGGTTTTGTAAAAAAATGGGGTTTTTACAGGTGGCATTAATGGCGAGGATTGGTGGCGGTCTGCTGCCAATAGCACCTGCAATTGACACAAGCCTCGACGAGGGATCGTTGACGGGGGTAAAAGTTGTGTTGGGAAAAAACTTGACATCAGCGGGTCATTGAAAGTAAAAATAAATAAAAGCAATAAAAACAATGAGGCTTTATCTTTGATTCGCGATCGGCAATCGGCAAGTAGGGCATTGAGAAGTGGCTATCCCCTAAAACAATTTCTGCTAAAATACATCCGGTAATATACGGAATATCTAGGATTTTTTCGCAAGCTAAAATATAAAATCAAAAATCTAAAATGGCAACAGCTATTCTTGAGCTGGAAATCTCCAAACTCCCGCCAGAAATTACGGTTGAGGAGCGTTACAGCAAAGCCTTGGTTTTAATTCGACTGCACGGAAAACCGATCGGCCAAGCTCTATTATCGCTCGTCGGAGGTCGCGCCGACGGCTCCCAATTGCGGGAAACACTGATGAACGCTGCGGGGGACAACCTTTGGAAAAATTGGCTCTACGATACCCTCGCATGGGATGAGCGGGGGCCTGTGCAGGCAATGCCACTCGCCACAGTAGCGGTTTGCACGCGCGATCGCCCGGAAGATTTGCGGCGCTGTCTAGACGCGCTGATGCAGCTCCCAGACGAGGGTCAGGAATACTTAGTAATTGACAATTGTCCCAGCACGGACGCTACCAAGGAACTAATCAAAAATTACCCACAAGTCCGCTATGTGCGCGAAGACGTACCAGGCTCCAGCGCTGCCCGTAACCGAGCTTTACGCGAAGCTAAACATGAATTCGTAGCCTTTACAGATGACGATGCGGCTCCCGATCCGAACTGGCTGCGATCGCTCTTGTGGAATTTTAGCGATCCGCGAGTGATGTGCGTCACGGGGCTGGTGATGCCCTGGGAACTGGAAACCGAGGCGCAAGAATGGTTTGAGTGGTACAGCCCGCACGGGCGGGGATTTGAGCGCCGAGTTTTTGATGGGGCGCAGTGCAATCCTCTGATTGTGCATCTTGTGGGAGTTTCGGCGAGTATGGCTTTGCGGAAAAGTTCGATCGACTACATTGGCCTGTTTGACGAAGCTTTGGGGGCGGGAACACCCACAGTGGGTGGCGAAGACTGTGAACTCTTTGCCCGCATTTTGCGCGCTGGTTACTGCATTGTCTACGAGCCGAGAGCATTGAGCTGGCACCGCCATCGCCGCACTTGGGAAGAATTGCAAAAAACGCTCCGAGGCTACGGAATCGGAGTCTATGCTTTCTGGACGCGGATGTTTGTAATCAACAGAGAATTCAGTGTGCCTCTATTAGCTTGGGGATGGCTGCGGTATAAGCAAATTCCTGAATTAATTGCTTCTTTGCGAAAGCAACCGGATGCGGTTCCGAGGGATTTGCTGTGGGCTCAATTCCGGGGCTGCATTAGCGGGCCGATGGCTTATTTTGCTTCTCGGAAGTTGTTACAAAAAATTAAGGGGAGCAATGAATAGGGATTTTTAGATTATTTTTAACGGCAGATGAAGGGAGATGAAATGCAGATGAAGTTAATTGTTGTAATGTAAATATGGAAAATCTAACAGTTAGCATAATTATTCCTAGCCACAATCGAAGTTCTTCGCTGCGGCGCGCTCTTGATGCTTTGCACTTGCAGACTTATCCGATCGACCTGATCGAAGTTATTGTAGTGGCAGATAGCTGCATTGACGATACTTTGGCAATGCTACAAGACTACAAAGCTCCGTTTAAACTGCAGGTGATCGAGGTAAATTGCCGAAGTGCTTCGATCGCCCGCAATACAGGAGCGGCTTCGGCTACCGGGAAATTGCTGCTGTTTCTCGACGACGATATCGAAGCGCTGCCACTTTTGGTGGAAAGCCATGCGCGGGTTCACCGAGAGCGTCCGGGAGCGGCTGTCATGGGCCCCTATCCGCCTAAGTTGCACGGAGGAACTACGTTTTTTGACGTGGAAGTGCGCTCGTGGTGGGAAGAGAAGTTTTATCAGATGAGCCAGCCGGATCACCGATTTACTTATCAAGATTTGCTCAGCGGCAACCTTTCTTTGGATGCAGAACTGTTTGGTCGTCTCGATGGGTTTGATTCGGCTTTTGGGAACTGCGGCGGAGAAGATTACGAGTTTGGGGTGCGTTTGCTGAAAGCTGGTGTACCTTTTGCTGTAGCGGGGGATGCTGTGGGCTATCATTACGAACACGAAACTAATAATCTCGATCGCTCTTTCCGCCGATGTCGTCAGGAAGGGCGATCGGATGTTTTGATCGGCCGCCGACACCCGGAACTTAGACCGATCATGCAGGTAGCAGCCTACGAAACTGCTTACTCGCTGGTAGATAAAATTGTGGTGGCGGTCACGTTTTTTTGGCCGGCTGCTGTGGATTGGCTGGCCCGGGGACTGAGGAAATCTCTGGATTTACTCGAAAGCTTGGGGATGCGGGGAACTTGGCGGTGGTTGCGGTCAAAATTGCGCGGTTATTGGTATTTGCGGGGTGTCATTGATGAGTTAAAAAGTCGCTCTGCTATTTCTAGTTTTATGCAAGGAGGCCCGGCCCGTGCTGATTTGGGCGGATATGAAATTAACATTGATTTGCAGCAAGGTTGGGAAGCGGCAGAAAGTCTGCTGGATGCGGAACGACCGGCTGGGGTTTACCTGTATTACGACCAACTGACAGTCGGCCATATTTTTCCGCAAGCAGGCGCGGAACCGCTGCGGGGCGCTCACTTACGATCGATTCTGGCGCTTCACTTTGCTCAACCGCTGGCTGGGGCGATCGCGGTTAACGGTTTACCCCACAGTGCTGAAACGCTTGAAGAAAAGCCTTTAGTTGCTTTTGAAACTTACGAGTTAGCCATTAATAGCTAAGTAAATAGGTGCAAATAAAGATTACAGGATTTGGGCAGGTGAGTGCCTTCATCTTCTCGCTTATATCTCGTTATGCTTAGCTAAACTAGCCCCTAGAAGATATTTTTTTTCGTGCATATCTACTGAATTCGGGGAAGTTAAACCAAAAACTCAAACCTCAAAAGTTGGAAAATTGGAAAGTTGCAACCCCAAAGTTAAAAGTCCCAAGTCAAAACTTTTCTATCTAGTGCCCGCTGCAAAATTTTCAGGAGCAAGTAATGGCAATAAAAGTGATGGAAATTGAGTTTACCGAACAGATTAATCCGATTAGGCAACTCGAACAATACGAAGCAGTTCGCATTTTAGTTCGCTACCGGGGACGGCTTCTGGGCTGGGCTTCTGTTAGTAACAATCCCTGGGAACAAACAATTTCCGCTGAGCGAGTGCGACAAACAATTGTGGATCAGTTAGGAAAAGAGTTGGTGCGATCGACTTTAGGAGAGCAGTTCGGCGCTGTTTCTGAAGCAGTGGCGGATCGCCACCTGCCGTCAATTAGCGTTGTCATCTGCACGCGCGATCGCACAGATTTGCTCAAAGGCGCTCTGGAAGCTCTGCTCGCCCTCGACTATCCGCAACGCGAAATTATCGTTATAGACAACGCTCCTGCAACCACCAGCACCGCTGAATTCGTCGCGCGATTACCGGTACGCTACGTCAAGGAAGAACGACCAGGATTGGATTGGGCGCGGAATCGCGGGATCGCTGAAGCGCGGCATGAGATTATTGCTTTTACTGACGACGACGTGCGGCCCGATCGCGGTTGGCTGCGGGGTATTGCTGCGGCGTTTGCTGAGCCAGAAATTATGGCCGTGAGCGGTTTAGTCGCGCCGGCGGAACTAGAAACAGAGGCTCAAATTCAATTTGAACTCCGCTACGGAGGAATGCTGCAATACCTCGACAGTTTTAAATTTGATGGTAGCAAGCTCTCGACGCGCGAGTTGCTGTGGGCGAGCAAATACGGGGTGGGGGCGAATATGGCTTTCCGGCGGCAAGTTTTCGAGGCTGTGGGCAATTTTGACGTTGCTCTCGATGTGGGTACTGCGACTTGCGGTGCTGGGGATATTGAGATGTTTCATCGGATTTTGGCGAAGGGATACTCGACTTTTTATGAGCCGAGAGCTTTTGTGTGGCATCGGCACAGACGCAGCGCCGAGGCTTTGAGCCGGCAGTTACAGGACAATGGGCGCAGCTTTGGGGCTTTTTTACTGACGTGCGATCGCAACCGCACTGTGCCGCGTTGGGAAATTTGGAAATTTGCTATGTTTCAGTGGCTTGGTTGGTGGCTGGTGCGCCGCTTGGGGGTTCCGGGTTTGCTGCCGCGCAAGTTGGTAGTCAGCGAGTTACTAGGAGCTCTCGACAGTCCTTTTGCTTACAGAAAAGCGCAGTTGCAGGGGCAGCAGTTAGCTGAGATTGAGCCGGAAGAGCAGCTACAGTCGGAACCGCAGGAAGTTGCCGGAGGTGTGCGATGAGAAGTGCTCCCAGGGTGGGTTACAGGCGCAAAATCGCTCATTTCTTCGATTTACTGCGGGTGTTGGTCGATCGCGATATAAAATTACTTTACAAGCGATCGACTTTGGGGATTGCTTGGACTTTAATCAATCCGCTGTTGCAGTTAGCTGTATTTTCATTTGTATTTCGTTCTGTTGTACCGATTAACGTTCCGAAATTTTCTTCGTTTGCTTTCAGCGGTTTGTTAATCTGGAGTTGGTCTCAAACCGCATTATTTCAAGCAACGGGATTAATTACCAACAATAAAGCGCTAATCAGACAGCCTAATTTTCCCACGGCAATTTTGCCGGTAGTCACGACTATGACGGGGCTAATTCACTTTATGTTAGCTTTGCCCGTGTTAATTATCTTTCTGGCAATTGATGGCGTTCAGCCGAGTGCACTGCTGTTGGTGTTGCCGCTGCTGATGGCTATTCAGTTTATTTTGACAGTCAGTTTGGCTTATCCCCTCGCGGCTTTGAATGTCACTTTTCGCGATACTCAGTACACTTTGGGCGTACTTTTGCAGATGCTGTTTTACCTGACTCCGATTTTCTACGACCTCAACAGCGTCCCGAAACAATTTCAGCCTTTTTATCAGTTAAATCCTATGGTGCCACTGCTGGGAGCTTACCGCGCCATACTGCTCAAAGGTACGCAGCCGGATTGGCTGGCGCTGTTAATTCTTAGCTTGGTTGTGGCTGCTCTTTTGCCGATCGGACTGGGAATTTTTAGACGGCAAAGCAATACTTTTGTGGAGGAATTGTAAATGCGTCAAGCTATTGTTGTCAAGGGTTTGGGGAAACGTTTCAACCGCTACTCTGCCGATCGACCTTATACGATTATGCAGGCCGCTTTGGCGGGTTTTCGGCAGATGAAACCGCAGGCGCGTTTTTGGGCACTGCGGGATATCAATTTCACTGTTTCTCCCGGAGAAATGCTGGGAATTCTCGGCAAGAATGGCGCGGGAAAATCGACGCTGCTGCAACTTGTTGGCGGTATCGGCCAGGCTCAAGAAGGAACTATTGAAGTTAATGGCAGAATTGGCGGTTTGTTGGATTTGGGTGCGGGTTTTCACTCGGATTTAACGGGCAGAGAAAATGTGTTTGTGGGTGCGGTGGTGGCCGGTTTAACTCGTCGGGAAGCGGCGCGCAGGTTTGATGATATTGTTGAATTTGCGGAATTGCAACAGTTTATTGATAGTCCGATGCGGACTTACAGTACCGGGATGCAAATGCGGCTGGCTTTTTCGGTGGCGGTACACACTGATCCAGAAGTGCTGTTAGTTGATGAACATTTGTCGGTTGGTGATGTGGCTTTTCAAAATAAATGTTTGAACAGAATCACCGAGTTTAAGAATCAAGGCTGTGCGATTGTTTTGATTTCTCACAACGCGGCGCAAATTCATAAACTGTGCGATCGGGCTTTGTGGCTGAAATCAGGTGAAATCGTGGCTTACGGGGAACCGGAAGTGGTAGTCGGTCAGTATTTGTCGGAAATGCGCCCAGCCACCGAAAAACGCACTCCCATGCGTCCTCCTGAAGTGACGAGTACGGGTTCACAACTGCGAATAAATGACAATCGCTTCGGTTCTTTGGAAGTAGAAATTACGGATGTTAAAGTGTTGCCGGATGATGAGATAAACAGTGGCGATTCTATTACTGTGGAAATTCATTATTC
Source organism: Microcoleus sp. AT3-A2 (assembly GCF_036705685.1). Classification (NCBI taxonomy): domain Bacteria; kingdom Bacillati; phylum Cyanobacteriota; class Cyanophyceae; order Oscillatoriales; family Microcoleaceae; genus Microcoleus; species Microcoleus sp. AT3-A2. Next base: position 24,225 of record NZ_JAUBVF010000017.1, on the reverse strand, counting down.
TGCCCCGAAGCCAATTTCGGGTGCTATTTTTGGCGTCACAATCAGCCGGGAAGACGGTCAAAGTTGTTTTGAGACTAATACTAATCAAATGGGCAGATTGCTGCCGCTGGCGGAAGGTAAAGGCACAATCCGCCTGCACGTAGACAGGCTGGATTTAGGCAACGGTCAGTATTATGTGAATCCTGGGGTTTACGAGAAGAGTTTTGCTTACGCCTATGATTATCATTGGCACCTTTATCCGCTGTATGTGCGATCGACTGTAAGCCAAAAAACGATTCTTTGTCCGCCCTACCGCTGGGAATTTGATGGCAAGATGCAGGTTGCGGATTTACCCGAACCAGCCGAAAAAGTTCACGCATTTAATAATGATAATCCCGCCTATGCCAAGATTTTGACTCAGTTGGAAAATAAGCAGGAACCAGACTTTTTAATTATTGGCGCTCAAAAGTGCGGCACTGAGGCTTTGTGTGGTTATCTGGAAAATTACTTGCAAATTCTTAAAGAAGGTGCGAGGAGAATTCAGTTTTTTGATTTGAATTTTGAGCGGGGTGTTGATTGGTACAGCAAGCAGTTGACTCGCAGCGTAACTGGTGACAAGGTGTTGCTGTGGGAGATGACTGGTTACTATATTTATCATCCGTTGGTGGCCGAGCGGGTTTACAAGTGTTTCCCGGATGTTAAGCTAGTTGTAATGCTGCGAAACCCGGTCAAACGAGCTTGGCTGCACTATCATTTAGAAGTGGCGATCAGTTGCGAAAAGCTGGATTTTGAAAAGGCGATAGCTTCGGAGCCCCATCGCCTAAAAGGTGAAATTGAAAAGATCAAAGCCGAGAAAGATTATTACAGTTTCAACCACCAACATTATTCTTATTTGTCGCGAGGAATTTATGTCGAACAAATCAGGAATTGGCTCGATTATTTTCCGAGGGAACAGTTGCTAATTCTCAAAAGCGAAGATTTTGAGGCGAATACCGATAAAGTTTTTTCGGAAGTGTTAGATTTCTTGGATATTAGTGCGATCGCAAGTAAAGAAGATGAGATTAATATGAGGGAGGATTACACCCAAATACCAGCAGAAATCGAACAACAATTGACAGATTATTTCAAGCCTTACAATCAGGAGCTTTCTGATTTGTTAAAACAAGATTTTACTTGGAGTTAGAATTGGTAGGTTGGGTTCCGAGAACAAAACCCAACCTACCTCAAAATATACCGTTAATTATAATTGCAAAATGTTATGAAACGCATATTTCTCGTAGGATCGCCTCGCAGTGGCACAACAATTCTTCAAAGCTTATTAGCCGCTCATCCCGAAGTTATTTCTTTTCCGGAATCTAAGTTTTTTCACTATTTGCTATACGATCAGTTTGCGGGAAAGTTGCCAGGTAGAATGGAAGCTTTTTTTAAGGATGAGATTAAACGTCCTGAACTTTTGAAAGATTTTGATGACAGCCAAACTGTGGAAGCTAAAGCTAGTTGGTTTGTGAGAGTTTTGGATGGTTTGGCTGCTGAACAAAAAAAAAGCATTTGGTTGGAAAAAACGCCGGAACACATATATTTTATTGATGACATAGAGCGCTTCTTGCCAAATGCAAAATTCATACATATTTTGCGGAACGGTATGGACACAATAGCTTCTATGTATGATGCTACTAGGAGTTTTAACGAATTGTGGGGCGCTGGTTGGGATTTAAACCACTGTATCAATCGCTGGGAACACGCGATGTTAACTAGCAACAAATATATTAATAAATATAATCATATATTAGTTAAATATGAGGAGCTTTTAGATAACAAAACACAAATCTTAGGAAAGATTTGTCATTTTATGGGCATTGAATATGACGAAACAATGCTCGTTAATTATCAAGAAAAAGCCGCAAAGCTAAGTTTGAATCTACCTTGGCACAAAGGAATTGAGAGAGATGTCAAAAGTAGTAATGTTCACAAATATCATAAAATTTTCACTCGAAATGAAATCAGATATATTTTAGATAAAATTCAGCGAGTCAAGGGTGAAATGGCCTGGAAAGTTACGGTGGAAGTGACCGAACCAATTTCGGATATTTACGCTTGGCAAATATGCGATCGCCTGTCCTGTACGATCAAACTAGAAGGAATTCAACTCGGTATTATTGAATTGCCGATTTGCGATGGTATGGTTGCGGCTTCGGTGTTGGCGGATGCGGTTGCAGCCCAGTTTGCTTGGCAAATTCTCGATCGCTTCTTTCAACGCAATCGCTGCGAAAAACGCAATAAATTGTGGGAAACTTTGCTGGAACCATTGCACCCTAAACATGATTCGACGCTATTTTTGCAAGAATTATGGGGGCGTCCGCATTGGCATTTGCAGGATTTCTACAAGCCAGAAATAGCAGAGGATGTTCCAACAATTACCCTCGAAAAAGATTTGATTGTCTTAGAAATTAGCGAGGAATTTGCTAATATAAAAGTTGAGCTTTCTGAAATTGACGTGCTGGTAAAAGTAGGCGGCGTTGCTGTCGGTATTGTCGCTGTTGCGGTGGAAAATAATTTTGTTTCGGCTCAAAAATTGCGATCGACAATTAATCGAAATTTTGGTTTTGAGTTGTGCGTCGCCGCCGTGCGAGAAGCTTTGGTGGGAAAACCACTCAACGGCAAACAATGGCTACGATCGCGCTTAGCCTCTTGTGCTCAACAAAGGTCTAATTTGCCCGACAGTTTGAATGTAGCGGGTGCTGGGGGCATTTACCCGCCAAATGCGGTGATGTTCGGCAGGCGATCGGGTGCGATCGGGACAAGTGTCAGCCGTCGCGCCTCACTCCCGGCGGCGGCGCTGCAGGAAATCGAGTCAGCGGCGGCAATCGCGGGGGAACCGACAATGCAAATTCCCCCAGAAAACGAGTTTCCAAAGCAAGTATTTTACGCACCGGAAATCATTGACTCAAAATCTTCTTATCGGGAAGTTTCTCACTCGGTGAAACCTCAAGTTTTTGACAATCATAGCCGTACACAAAAACTCCCGATTCTCTCCTACCGCCGCATTTCTCCTGACGGTTTAGACGCAGTTACTCCCCAGATTTTTGAACAACAGTTACACAATCTCAAAAATCTGGGTTATTACAGTGCGAGTTGGGAAAATTGGCGAACCGCAAAACTGGCTAAAACTCCTTTACCCGGTAAAGCTGTATTGATGACATTTGATGGTGGCTATCTAGACTTTTTCCAATATGCTTGGCCTCTGCTAAAACGCTTTGATTTTACAGCAACTGTTTTTCTCGTAGCGGAGTCAATAGGAAAGACAAATAGTTGGGAAAAAGCCGAATTTGAAGAAGTGCCGTTAATGGGATGGCCGGAAATTTTGCAACTGCGGGATGCAGGGATTGAATTCGGTTCTATGTCTGCTACTCATCAACCTTTGACTGCATTGTCGCCCACAGAAATTGTGCGGGAGGCAGCCAAATCCCGTGCTATCTTGGAACGGGGATTAGAGAAATCTGTTAAATGTTTTGCTTATCCTTACGGGGATGTCGATCCAATTGTAGCGCATTTAATTGGAGCGAGTGGATATACTTTTGGTGTATCATATCAGTTAAATTTGAGCAGTTTTGAGGATTCTTTATTGTCGCTGCCGCGCATTCAAGTCACCGCAGAAAATGCCTTAAAATTAGCTTAGTAAGCTGCATCAATTAGCCAAACTTTCTCCTAAACTAACAATCTCTCAACGGACGCACCTTACAAGTGAAATTTCTTAATCAATCCCTTGATTTTTCTCTGCAAATAACCGCCTAACCCTCGGTAAATTTTCTCAAATTTATAATCAAATAAAATATCCATCACATCTTCAGTTTTCATATACTTTAAATAAGAAATCATTTTATCGGTTAGTTCATCATTAACATCATCAATATACTTTCTCACCGCCAACCTTTCCGAAATATTCCATTTCTGATCAAACTTGCGGTGCATTTCTGTCTCATAATCCCGAAAATCTGAGATTTTCCCCTCCAAATACTTTTGAATATATTTCCCCGCTATTTGGGCACCATCCATCCCGTGTCTAATCCCTTCGCCGCCCAAAAAATTCACTGTCGAGACAGTATCGCCGATCGCAATTATATTACTATCCTTGCAATAAATATCCTTCAAACCAGGACTGTACTTAAGCGTCGAACCGTGTTTGTCAATAATTTTATAATTTTTAGACTTCAGATATTCATCAATCAGTAAATCAATATATTTTTTCAGGGGTGACAAATGCCTCACCGTTTTCGGATCTAAAAAAATGCGACCCGCACCCACTTTTAGCCTGTTTTGTTCCATTGGAAATATCCAGGAATAACCTTTCGGCATCCATTTATCGCCCAAAAAGAAGATTAAATCACCGCTGTATTTATTGTAAACTTCTGACTCTACTTCAATTAAATATTCAATTCCAGTTCCCGACAAAAAATCGGGCTTATCATTCTCTTTTTCGTACATAATCGCCCTAGCAAAGCCAGTAGCATCAACCAATACTTTCGTGCTAACTTGGATAAGTTGACCGTCGGATAACTGTTTGAATTCTACTATTGTTTCGCCGTTTTCTTGTGAGTGTCGAATGTAGCGATAACCCAGCCAAACTTCACCGCCAAATCGCTCAACTTCGCTGGCCAAAAATGCTCTAAATTTAGCAAAGTTGAGAACAACTCCCAAGCTTTCGGGAGACTCCCAAGTGTGACTGACTTTGCTAGTTTCAATAGTAAGTTTGTGCCAAAAACTGCCGATAACGGATTCAGGTAAATCGAATTTAGAGAGGGTTTCTAGAGGCGTGGCAGCGCTAGAAAAGTCATTTTTATTAAAATTGTCGTTTTGCTCGGCAAGCAAGACTTTGTGGCCGGATTGGGCTAGGATTCTCGCACAGTGACCGCCTGCTGGGCCGGCTCCTACTATTACTATGTCAAAACTTTTTAAATTCATTTTGCTTCTAACTCGCTTCCAAGGTCAAAATACCCGCCGACATATCGCAATGGTAGTTATGACGCTACTACTATTCAAATTGCTTCAAACGGTCAAATTTTAGGTAGAGTTCTGAATGTGACACCATCAGACTTGTGGGGTCGTTTTATTACACTGTCATAGATCGAGTATTTCTTAGGATTAGTCTCGAATGGTAAGGTGCGCTGCACCCTACCATTCTAGCTATTTACACGCTAACAGGTGACTGTTTGCGGCTGAATGTTGCTAAGATGCGATCGCACATTTGCGACGGATTTAATCCCAAACTGGCAAATGATTGTTCAGGCGTTGCATGATCTACCAATGTATCGGGTACACCCAACCGCATCACTGGCACCAGGACATTATTGTCGAGCAAAGATTCGGCTACTGCTGAACCGAATCCGCCCATCAAACAGCCTTCTTCCATTGTGACAACTTTGCCGATTCGCTGTGCTAAAGGCAAAATTAGTTCGGTGTCCAAAGGCTTGACAAAACGCGCATTGATGACAGTTGCTTCAATACCGTGCTCGCTCAGAATCTGGGCGGTTTGCATTGCCGGATAAACCATTGAACCGTAACCCAAAATCAGCACATCGTCGCCGTTGCGGAGAATTTCGGCTTTGCCGATCGGCAACTCTTCCCAACCTTCCTCCATCAAAGGCACGCCGTAACCATTTCCGCGTGGGTAACGCATGGTAATCGGGCCGCTTGTGTGGTTGATTCCCGTGACTATCATCCGCTGTAATTCAGCCTCATCTTTTGGTGCCATAACTACCATATTTGGCAGGCACCGCAAGAAGGCAATGTCGTACATCCCTTGGTGAGTTGGGCCGTCAGCACCAACAATGCCAGCTCGATCCAAACAGAAGAAAACTGGCAAATTTTGGATGCAAACATCGTGAATTATTTGGTCATAGCCTCGCTGCACAAATGTCGAATAAATTGCCACAACCGGACGCATTCCTTCGCAGGCTAAACCAGCGGATAAAGTCACAGCGTGCTGTTCGGCAATCCCCACATCAATGTACTGTTTCGGCAGTTTTTCATGAAGTTTATCCAGACCTGTTCCGGTTGCCATTGCAGCGGTAATGCCGACAATTTTGGGATTATCTTCTGCTAGCTTGACCAGGGCGTGGGCAAAGACTTTCGAGTAAGCTGGAGGCTTCGGTTTGGTGGAGGGAATGCCTTTGCCTGTGGCTAAGTTAAAGGGATTTTGGGCGTGATATCCTACTTGGTCTTTTTCGGCGATCGCATATCCTTTGCCCTTCACCGTCACCACATGAACTAACACTGGCCCTTGAATGGTATGAGCTTGTTTGAAAGTGGTAATTAGCTCTTCCAAATTGTGTCCGTCTACCGGGCCCATGTAAGTAAAGCCTAATTCTTCAATTACTGCTCCAACTTTCGAGACTGCCAAGCGTTTCATCCCTTCTTTGAGGCGTTCCATTTCAGGAGTAAAAGTTTCGCCGACAAAGGGAATGTGTTTAAATTGTTCCTCTAAGTTATCTTTGAGAAACTGCACCGGTGGCGACAATCGCATCTTGTTCAAATAGCGGGTAATTGCGCCGACGTTGGGCGAGATTGACATCTCGTTGTCGTTAAGCACAACTAACAAATTGGTTTTCGGCATATGGCCCGCGTGGTTAATCGCTTCGAGTGCCATGCCGCCAGTCAATGCGCCGTCACCGATGACTGCTACAGTTTTAAAGTTTTCTCCCTTGAGGTCGCGCGCCATTGCCATTCCTAGTGCTGCGGAAATGCTTGTGGAAGCGTGGCCTGCGCCGAAGTGGTCGAATTTGCTCTCGCAGCGCTTGAGATAGCCTGCAACGCCGTCTTTTTGGCGTAGGGTGTGGAATTGGTTGTAGCGGCCGGTTATCAATTTGTGAGGATAAGCTTGGTGGCCGACATCCCAAGTAACTTTGTCGCGATCGAGGTCGAGTGTTTGGTAGAGTGCTAAGGTCAGTTCGACTACACCCAATCCTGGGCCGAGGTGGCCGCCGCTAGCGGCTACAGTTTCTAAATGCTTTTCTCGAATTTGTCGGGCAATTTGTTCGAGTTGATGAATCGAGAGGCCGTGTAATTGGTTTGGATGAGTCAGTTCGCTGAGATGCATATTTTAAAATCTTGCTCCTGTGAATCAGGACGAATCCTTAACAGATATAGGTTGAGCCTGCGACGTTGGGTACGGGCAAACGTTAGAATAGTTTAACGGTTATTTGAGAAAAACTGTTAGGCGTAAGATTTTTGTTATTTTTGACCTGGTAATTATAGTTAATAAATTGTGCGCCGTCAATATAAAAAAAGCTTATGTTGTTAGTTGCTAATCGCTAATTGTTAGTTGAACTGGAATTCTTAGGAATTTTAAACTGCTTTTTGTAGCGATGTCTGACTTTTTAGGCATCTTGTTTCTGCAAGCGGACTATGATACAAAATCATTAACTGTGATGGAGCATCTCATATTTGTAAAAACACTTCTTCTGGCTCCTTCCTTCTGCCTCAAATTAATTCAATAGACCTCTTACAAAAATAATTAGGACGGGCTCTCCGGCCCATCCCACAAGAAAAAATAACTCTTGTGGGATGGGCCGGAGAGCCCGTCCCATCAATTGAGGAAAAGGATTTTTAAAAGAGGTCTAATCTCCCTTACTCCGCTGATGGCAAAGGAGTTTCCGCTTCTTGGGGCGGCGGAATTTCCGCAGGAGTCGATTCCGGCGACGGCGAGAGATTCTCGCTATCGGGCGGCGGAATTTCCGCAGGAGTCGATTCGGGCGACGGCGAGGGACTCTCGGCCCCGGGCGAGGGAGTCTCCGAAGGAATCGGGGCGGGAGTTTCCGGCGGTGGGGGAACTTGTGCGGGCTCTGGCTGGGGGCTTTGGAGGCTTTGCACCCACAAACCTAAACCGCCGCCGGCTAATATCAGCCCCAACACCGCCAGTAGGGGCAGCGGCAGCTTGGATCGCCGTTTTTGAACTGGTTCCGGGGCGGGGGAAGTTTCGGGGTACAACAATTGTTTGGACGATTCTGACAGCGGAGATTCTGGAATCCTCCCGGACTTCTGGAGGGATGCCACGAGGGAAGGCGGCAGCGACACCGAGGCTGACACCGGCGCTGATGCCGGCGCTGACGCCACCGCCGGATCAAACAGTACCAATCTCTCCGGCGACATCCGACAGTGAGTCGCCACCACGGAGGTGTTGTCATAACCGTTTTTCTCGTTGGCGAGACGAATCCAAGACTGAACCGCGGCTTCCAAAGACATTTTGCCCTCAAGCACCTCTGGGCCGTAATTCTCCCAAGATTTCTCTACCCAGTCGTTGTCGCTCAAACCGTCGGAACACAGCAGCAGTAAGCCTTCCTCTTCGATAATAAATCGCTGAATCGTCGGGCGCAGGAAATCGGCGTCCCGCGTTCCCAAAGCTTGAGTCAGGGCTCCTGCATCCGATCGCAGTTGAGTCTCCCAGTATAAACAATGTCCTAGCTGGACTTCTCTTGAGGCTACGTCGTCGTCCACAGTTAGCCGGTGGCAGTAATTTTTGCCAATCCAATAAGCGCGGCTGTCTCCAACATTGACTAAATAAAGTTCGTGACTGTTATTGGAGGGCAAATCCTCGGAAATTTTCACTTTTTGAGGCAACTGGAGGGCCATCACCAAAGTCGTCCCCATCCGCTGCCGCAACTCTTTTCCCTGCTCATTATTTTGAGCAGAAATCACATTATTCACAACTCTGACTATTTCTTCGAGTTGCTTGATGACCATTGTTGGCGTCATCAACTCTTCTTGTTGAGCAATTTCTGCGAGCAAATTTTGGATTAAAGCTTTCAGGGACTGCACGGCTAATTGACTGGCAACTTCTCCTCCTTCGTGGCCTCCAACCCCGTCGCAAACCATTGTCAAGTAAGGAATTAGTTTCTCGCCCCCTGAAGTTTTGCTAAATTGAAAATCAGCAGCAACCGGATAGCAACTGTCTTCATTTTGGGAGCGCTGCGGCCCGGTATCAGTCATGCCGACTACTTCTAAGTGCAGAGGTAATTGAGTGGCTTGTTCTAATAGTAAATCGTTTAGTTCCAGGGCGATCGCGTCGAAATTCATGCTGCTGCGGCGCATAAACTGACAAATCTCTCCGAGTTTCGACTGCACCTCGGGTTGCGCTGATTCCACCAAACCTGACCACACATCTCCCAAATCCCGCAGCGTCGGTACAAAATTGCCCCGGTGCAGTTCCAGCAGGCGTACCCGCCAACCTTCCACCCGCAAATTTTCCGGTACCAGCAAACTCGAAGCGACTCCCTGTTCCGATAGCGGCGTCCACAGTTGCAGCATTTGCCACAGCCAGTAAACTTGGCGCGCGGCGGTTGTCCCAGACCAAGCTTGTAAAATAGAAGGATACAGGCTGCCGAAATTATTGATTGGCACATTTTCCAACAACAGCACCTCTGCCGCTTCCGGTGCTTCCCCCAAGGCACAATAACCGTATACTTCCGGCGTATGCAGCCGTTGGGGATACAAATGCAGGTAAGGCATAATCGTATCCGGCAGTTGTTCCGGGACGCTCGGAGGCAAAGCTGGACGGCTGTCGAGCCAGATTTGGGGTGCAATGACAAAGTATCGATCGGCTATTACCTTACCCGCCGGCACTTCCTCGGCTGCTTGTCCCACCACCCACACATAGCGATAAATTAAATCCGTTTCGCACGCTGCACAGTGCTGGCGGCCAAAGGTATTGCGGGGATCTGGACAGCTAAGATTCGGGCAATAAATGGGTTCGGAGAAACTGCTGATCATATCGAAATAGTTTGTGTAAAAACATTCTGAAGATATAGGATTCGCAAGCCCAAATTCATGAGCTTGAGAATAAACTGATTTTAGCCCCTATCAATTTCTTAACTGCCTTTGGGCCCGTAGAAATTGTAGTTTCTGCCAGTCTGCACCGGCTAAAATTGTAATCTAAGTTACTAAACTCTGACTTGGAGTACGATGGAAGCCTCAACCTGGTACCGCTGCGCGAAAAATCGCTCTGAGGGGTTGCAAGTGGCAAACCCTTGCAGAGTCAGTTGTTTGCATTTCTTAAATCTTAAATTTCCAATCTAAGATCTAAATAGTATCACCTATTCTTTTTATGATCTTGACTCCGACGCTCCTTTGGCTGCTAGCTGGGTCTTTGCTCTGTTTGGCAGAGCTATTTCTCCCGACTGCTTTTGTCGCTTTTATGATGGGACTGAGCGCCTTCGCCGTAGCTGGATGCTCTCTAGTTCTACCTTACGTTAATTTACAAATTTTCCTGTGGATGGTGTTTTCGACAGTTTTTGTGCTGCTATCTCGGCGGTTGATACCAAAAGGCACGGCAAGGGCGATCGCAGATTCTCAGGAAGCAAAAACTTTAACAGAAATTCCCCCCGGAGAAGCGGGCCGAGTCATTTATGAGGGGAATTCTTGGCAAGCTCGCTGCGAAGACACGAAGGCCACTATCCCCCCCAACCAAAATGTAATTGTCGTGGGACGGAAAGGCACTACTCTGATAGTTTTGCCAGAAAATCTCTTGCATTCTTAAACAAAATGTGGAATTGGGAATTGGAAATTGGTAGTTGGGCATTGGGCATTGGGCATTGGGCATTGGCAATAACCAATAACCAATAACCAATAACCAACAGTTAACAATCAATAATTATTAGGAGTCTGTTGTGGAACAATTTTTTTTACTTGTATTTTTAGCACTCGGCGGCTCAGCCCTCGCAGGTTCCGTCAAGATTATCAATCAGGGAAATGAAGCGCTGGTGGAAACTTTAGGTAAATACAGTGGCAGGAGACTGGAACCCGGTTTGAATTTTGTCAAGCCGTTTCTCGATCGCGTCGTGTACGAGCAAACCATTCGGGAAAAAGTCTTAGATATTCCTCCGCAAGCTTGTATCACCCGCGACAACGTTTCCATCACCGTTGATGCTGTGGTTTACTGGCGCATTGTAGACTTGGAAAAAGCTTGTTACAAAGTAGAAAATCTCCAGTCAGCAATGGTAAATATGGTGCTGACTCAAATTCGCGCCGAAATGGGTCAACTGGATCTCGAACAAACCTTTACTGCTCGTTCTCAAATTAATGAAATATTGCTCAGAGATTTAGATCTTGTTACTGATCCTTGGGGAGTGAAAGTGACGCGGGTAGAATTGCGCGATATTGTCCCTTCTAAAACTGTACAGGAATCGATGGAATTGCAGATGGCAGCCGATCGACGGAAGCGGGCGGCAATTCTGACATCCGAGGGCGAACGCGAGTCAGCAGTTAACAGCGCCAAAGGTAAAGCTGAAGCGCAAGTTTTGGATGCAGAAGCGCGCCAAAAAGCGACTATTTTGGAAGCGGAAGCTCAACAAAAGGCGATCGTCCTGAAAGCTCAAGCAGAACGCCAAAGCCAGGTTTTGAAAGCTCAAGCTACTTCTGAGGCCTTGCAAATAATCGCCAAAACTCTGCAAAATGACCCCACTGCCCGGGAAGCTTTACAATTTTTGTTAGCTCAAAACTATCTGGATATGGGTCTAAAAATTGGCACCAGCGACAGCACCAAGGTGATGTTTATGGACCCGCGCAGCATTCCCGCTACGCTCGAAGGAATGCGATCGATAGTTGGGGAAGGTAATGATAATGAGGTGAAAAAGTAGTCTTAGCTAGAATGGGCAATTGAAAGAGACTGGTAACTCTGTATGAGGGATGAAACTCCTCATACAGAGTTAGCATAAATAGCCAAAATGATTGTGCCATCACGCACCACATTATTAAATAATCGGCGTTGCTGAATTAAGATAGAATTGATGCTGAGAGCAATTCACAAAAAACAATTTAACACAAGTCATATTCTATGAAATGTCCTGAATGTAAGTCAACTCATATCAATAAAAATGGGCGTAAAAAAGGTAAGCAGAACTACCTGTGTGTTACCTGTGGTAGACAATTTATAGACTGCTATCAACCGCACAGAGGTTATGCCCAAGAAGTGAAAGATGAATGCCTAAAAATGTATGTTAATGGCATGGGTTTTAGGGAAATTGAAAGAGTCAAAGGGGTACATCATACAACAATTATGAATTGGGTTAAACAACTAGGATAACTCACAGCCCATAAAATCCTTATTAAGAAGGATGCAAAATCTCAGGTTTCACCCTTTTTAAATTGGCTAACTCTATCTTGAAATCGCCTGATATCTATTTAAACATCGATATTCAGGCAACTTCTCTTTGCCGTCAACCTAATAACTCGAAACAGTTAAAACGATCGCCTCCCTATCTCCCAACACCAAACCATACTCCAAACCCTCAACAACCGCTTGATAAGAAGCATCCAAAATATTACCAGAAACCCCAACAGTCGTCCAGCGGTCTTGACCGTTGCTAAACTCAACCAACACGCGAGTTTTAGCAGAAGTTCCCGCACATCCGTCCAGAATCCGCACCTTATAATCTGTTAAGTTAAAATCAGTAATTGCCGGATAAAAATTCCGCAAAGCCTTCCGCAAAGCCGCATCAAGTGCCGAAACAGGCCCGTTTCCTTCCGCGCATTCCAGAATATCTTGACCGTTAACAGTCACCTTCACCGTTGCTAAAGAATTAACTGTTTCCTCCCTACCTTTATCGCAGTGAACTTGAAAACCTTTGATTTCAAATAAATGCTTGCGCTTTCCCAAAGCCTCTCGCATTAACAATTCAAAAGAAGCTTCTGCACCCTCAAATTGATATCCCTGACTTTCCAAATCTTTCAATTTTTCCAAAATTTGGCGGCAAGCAGGATTTTTGCGATCGAGCTCCATGCCAAAAGTGCGCGCTTTCGCCAAAACATTGCTCAAACCCGCTTGATCGGAAATCACAATTCGCCGCCTGTTGCCAATTTTTTCCGGTTCCAAATGTTCGTAAGTTAACGGATTTTTCTCAACAGCCGATACGTGGATTCCGCCTTTGTGAGCAAAAGCCGAAAGGCCGACAAAAGGAGCATGATCATCGGGAGCAAGATTGACAATTTCGCTAATCGATCGACTTACTTGAGTTAATCTAACTAATTGCTCATCTTCAATGCAATTATGACCCAGCTTTAGCTGCAAATTAGGAATTAAGGAACATAAATCGGCATTGCCGCAGCGTTCGCCGTAACCGTTAATAGTTCCCTGTACCATCCTCACTCCTTCCCGCACAGCAGCCAAAGCATTAGCAACCGCAACTCCCGAGTCGTTGTGAGTGTGAATTCCTAATTGTAAAGATTTTTCGCGATTAGTTCCTAAAGCTTCTAAAACATCGCGAACAACCTGACTGACTTCATGAGGTAAAGTACCGCCGTTAGTATCGCAAAGCACTAGCCATTCTGCACCGGCATCGGCGGCTACTTCTAAAGTTTTAATAGCATAATCTCGATTGTGTTTGTAGCCGTCAAACCAGTGTTCGGCATCGTAAATGACGCGCCTTCCCTGACTCCGCAAATATTCAATTGTATCTCGAATCATCGCCAGATTTTCTTCTAGCGTTGTCTTCAAACTTTCAATAACGTGCAAATCCCACGACTTGCCAAACAGCGTCACCCAGCGAGTACCGGCGGACAAAATAGCCTGCAACATTTCATCATTAGCTGCCGTAGTTCCCGGCCGCCTAGTCGAACAAAAAGCTACAACTTCTGCTTGAGTTAGGGGCTGTTCTTTGAGACGCCAAAAAAATTGTACGTCTTTAGGATTAGCCCCCGGCCAGCCGCCTTCAATAAAGGGAATTCCTAAACTGTCTAACTGTCGAGCAATTCGCAGTTTGTCTTCGAGAGATAAGGAGAGTCCCTCGCACTGAGCACCGTCTCGCAGCGTGGTATCGTAGATCCAGAGCCGATTTGTCATGGGAAATTGCGATGAGAAATTGGTAATATATCAGTTACCATATTAGATGAATTTATTGGAATTTAATGCGATAATATATAGGAAAATTAACATAAATCTAACTGGGGTAAATTGCTGTGGTCAAGGTACAAGCGCAAGGAAAAACATTTGAGTGCGATCGCGGAGCGAATCTCCGTGAAGTATTGCTCAAAAACGGCATCGATCTCTACAACGGCAACGCCAAAGTCATCAACTGCCACGGCCTCGGCACTTGTGGCACCTGCGCCGTCACTGTCGAGGGCGAAGTTTCCGAGCCCCAGTGGCGCGAAAAAGCCCGACTTTCGGTTCCTCCCCATTCTCCCGCCTCCAATCGCCGTTTGTCCTGCCAAACCAAGGTTTTAGGCGATATTAAGGTGACAAAATATGACGGTTTCTGGGGTCAAGGTTCTGAAACTGTCTGGAAACCCCAAGCATAGATTTTTTATTAAGGAAGGCAGATAGGACGATCGCCTTGCCAGATAATCTGTAAGACTTGTGCAAGAATTCTAACTGTAAGGTGCACACGGGGCACCTTACCATAAAGAAACTTGAGAGGTCAAAAAAGCCAGAAAGTCCATATAAAAGTTAATGAATTCATCTAAAGATATTCTGATTATTGGCGGCGGAATAATTGGCCTTTCGCTAGCAGTAGAACTGAAATTGCGAGGCGCATCTGTCGCGGTTATCACCGCCGATTCTAAACAACCGACGGCCCGGGCTGCTGCTGGAATGCTGGCCCCGCAAGCCGAACGAATTCCCCCCAGTCCGATGCTGGATTTGTGCTTGCAAAGCCGCGCACTGTATCCTGCCTGGGTGGAACGGCTAGAAGATATTACCGGATTGAAAACGGGATATTGGCGATCGGGAATTCTCGCACCAGTTTGTCAAAATGAGCCTCAAGAAAAGCCGTTTTCGTCAAACCTTAATTATCAATGGTTGGACAGAGATACTGTTCGACAGCACCAGTTTGGATTAGGTCAAGAAGTAATTGGCGGTTGGTGGTATCCTGACGACGCTCAAGTTGACAACCGCGCTTTATTTCGGACACTTCAGACCGTAACTAAAGAATTGCAGATTGAGATTATTCAAGGCAATGCAGGAGAAATTATTCGGCAAGGAAACCGAGTTGTTGGCATTGAAACAACAGCAGGAAAATTGCAAGCAGACCGTTATGTTTTGGCTGCAGGTGCTTGGTCGGAGCAATTATTGAATGTTCCTGTTTTTCCAAGAAAGGGACAAATGCTGTCAGTATGTGTACCAGAAGATTGGGGAGTTATCCAGCCCCTGCAAACCGTTCTCTTCGGGACTGGCATTTATATTGTGCCGCGTCAAGATGGCAGAATTATTATTGGCGCAACTAGCGAAAATGTGGATTTCACGCCGGGAAATACGCCTGCAGGAATGCAAAGCTTGCTAGCAGGAGCCATTAAGTTATATCCCGAATTACAAAATTATCCGATTCTGGAGTTTTGGTGGGGATTTCGGCCGGCTACTCCTGATGAATTGCCGATTTTAGGTGCTAGTGCTTGGGAGAATTTGACATGGGCTACGGGGCATTACCGCAACGGCATTTTGTTGGCTCCGGTGACGGCTAAATTATTGGCTGATTTGATGTGGGAGCAAAAGTTAGATCCGTTATTGGCTGCTTTTCATTATTCGAGGTTTGAAGCTTCAGCACGTACTTGAACCTCTATACGTAGGGTGCAGCGTACCTTACTGCTATAATAGGCGCATCCAACCATTTTTTGGTAAATATTGAATTAGTTGGCATCCTGCTTTTTGGGTTGGTTTAATTCCCTGCATTTAGCGGCAGCCAAATCGTAAGCATTTTGGTAATCGCTACCGCCTAACATCAAATCGCCGTAATATTCATAAGGTTGATTACCGTAAATTGGCAGCGGGTCGTCTTCAGGATAATCTTCTTTTGATTCTTCTAGGATTGCTTTGAGTTTCTTGACACTGAAGCGCTGGACTGGGAAGTAATGAATGTCTTGAGCGATGAAACCGAGATGGGGAAATGTTGGGTCAACAATTCGCTCGTCGAGTTCAATCCAGCTATACTCGATGGGTTTATATGGCACTCCCGGCACAGCTAAAAAGCCTTGAACATAAATCGCGCCCTCTGTCGCTAACGCTGCTTTACAGGCGTTGTCAAAGCAGTTTTTACGGTTGCTTTTGATGCGAGTCGCCATTTCAATAGAAAGCGTCTCATCTAATAGTTCGGTCATAACCCATTTCTAGTCGCGTGTGCGATTAGATTGTAGCAAATCCGAGCTATCTCCGAGCACAAAAAACGCAGGCAATTGCGATCGCCCCTCAAATTCTCGTCTCAAGGAGTTTAGCCAAAATCCTCTGCGGTTCTGGATGTTGTGTCAGCTTTGGTTTCCGGGGCGGGCTGTTTGTCGATCGCCCCTATCACCCTCCCAACGGATAAAAAGTTTTCGCGAGTAGCCCAACTTTTGAGCGTGCGATCGAGTTGGGGTAGAACCCGGTACGGTAAAGTGTGCCACCGACTATGCAAGCAAAAATAGCGGCATACATCACCGAATGGCGATCGTGCAACCAACAATCATATTAATGCCTTCCGGTGCAGCAATTTGTTCGGCGGCTGACAGGCTTCACAGTTTTTTCGGCCAACAAAGTTGAGTTATGACGATTCTCGCTGAGACATGGGAATATCCTCGGATTGGTAACAACCGGGAAATAAAGAAAGCCCTGAAAGCATTTTTTACTGGGAAATTAGAGACAGATGCTTTATTGCAGACTGTTCCCGCGCTGAAAAATATGGTAAAGTCTGCTACAGTGCGACAGCAAGAAACCAATGCGAGTTGAAGATAACAAGCGGCAAGGTAGCTTTGGGTATTGACAGAATCTGTTCATTCACCAAAATATGCTAACCATTGAATACACTGCTTGAAATTGATTTTTCATGCCTGGTTGATGCCTGGTGATTTCTCATGTAAATCTGCCTATCACTACATCTGTGAATTTGCAGGTTGATACGGTTCCGCATCACTTACCATTCCTAACTGAATTGTCGAGCAAAGATGCTCATCTGCAATGACGGTTAATAGAACCATCCCTATCTCATATTTGCTTAATATCATGGCAACCTAAAATCACACCAAATAACTTATTATTCTCCTAACAGGTAAGGATAAAAGAGAAATCAATTTGCTGCAAATATTAGAAATTACTCCAGCAATTTGTTATGATTAAATACGTCAACGCTGGGATGAGCTTCAGCTTGGCGAAACCATCCAAACGAGGAGCTAATGAACTAAATATTATCAGCAATTTTGTAAAGTATGGGTCAAATTTTAACCGCAATTAACCCAATTACCTGCAATAAAACAATGCCAAAAATACCCATCCTATCCTGATGGTAAGCGAAGCACTTATCCACACACCATAGACATACTGAATGAAAAACGCGATCAAAAAGTCGGATTTTGTGCTAGCTCCTTATATGAAGAGCAACAATTTGAAAGCTACTTGCCAAATACTCAATACAGTGGTTCCTTATACATTCTTATGGTTTTTAGCCTTTAAAGCTGCTGCCATTTCTGTATTCCTGCTGCCGCCGATAATGGTGTTGATGACACTTTTTTCAGGACGTTGTTTTTCTTTGATGCACGATTGCGGACACTATTCTCTTTTTAGTTCCAAAAAAGTCAATCGCATTATGGGTTTTCTGCTAGGTATCATCAATGCGATTCCTCAATACCCCTGGTCGAGGGGACACGCTTATCACCACAAACATAATGGTAATTGGGATATGTACCGAGGCCCTTCGGCGTTGATATCCACCGAAAAATTTGCGGCGCTAAGTCCATTTAGTCAAAAAATATATCAGTTACTCAGACACCCATTGATGCTATTTCCCGGTGGTTTTTTCTATCTAATTATTAAGCCAAGACTCGCGCTAATTTTGGGAATTACTGGTTTTATCCGACATATTTTTGCTTGTCTCAATCAAGATTTTGGCATGGGTTTATCTGCAATTATTGCTTCTTATAAATCCAAACATTGGTATACGACGGCTGAGTTTTGGGATTTACTGTTCAACAATATTTGTGTTATTGGTAGCTGGATTTATCTGAGCAACTTACTGGGGTTTGGCTTTTTCTGGAGTGTTTACTCAATTGTCATGACCTGTTCAGCAGCGATATTTATCTGTATTTTCTTTGTTCAGCATAATTTTGATGGTTCCTACGCTCATAAAGCTGAGGGTTGGGACTATCTTCTTGGCGCAATTGAAGGCAGTAGTTACCTAAAATTACCAAATCTTCTCAATTGGTTTTCTGCTGATATTGCTTACCACAATATTCATCATCTCTCTGAGCGAATACCTAACTATAATCTTCAGGCCTGTCACAATGCTAATATTCACCTGCTGGCTAATTCAAAAGCCCTGACAATTCGCGATATTCCTGACTGCTTCAAATTCATTCTTTGGGATGCTGCTTCAGATAGTCTGCAATCGATTAAATTATTGCAACAACAACAAGAAATTCCCTTGAGTAATGTAGTTAATTAAACTCGGTGGCAATAAATTTGGTTGCTTTTTTAGCACCAAATCCTATGATTAGGAAGGCAGTTAGTGGAATAATTTTCAACCCTAACTTTCCTGGTTAAGTAGGTGGTTACAAATAAACATTAGATGGATAGGGCTGGTTTAACCGTGAGCTATACTAGCAGCCAGTTTATTCTGACCAACCCCGCCCTTCTCGTCACCAGTTTATTTGCACCTACCTATTTATCTAGGGTCTAACTCTAGATTACTCAAAGTATCTGTCACTTGTCAATGCAGCAATTCCTCTAATTTTTGCTGGTTCCACAAATACTGATAAAGCCCTGGTTGGCCTACCAATTCAAGGTGAGTGCCACTCTGAACTATTTCTCCTCTCTCCATCACAAAAATGCGATCGGCACTAGCCGCCGCTGACATTTGATGCGAGATAAAAATTACCGTTTTGCGATCGGTTCCCGTTGCCAAGTTTCGCAAAATGTCGGTAGCAGTTTGATTGTCAACGCTAGAAAGAGCGTCATCCAAAATTAACACCGGGGCGTCAACTAACAAAGCGCGAGCAAGTGCAGTCCGCTGCCGCTGTCCGCCGGATAAAGTAATGCCGCGCTCGCCGACAACTGTTTTGTACTGCTGCGGAAAGTTGAGGATTTCGGCGTGAATTTGCGCTTGTTTTGCCGCGGCTTCAATCTGCGGCTGTTCCGCTAAAGGGTTTCCGTAGCGGATGTTATTCTTGATGGTAGTGCCGAACAGAAAACTTTCTTGCGGAACGTAGGCGATCGCCCCGCGCAATTCGGTCAATTTTACCTTGGTAATATCCTGTCCGTCTACAAATAACTCGCCCGGATCGATATCTAGCAAGCGTGGCAGTGCATTAGCTAAAGTTGATTTTCCCGACCCGATCGCCCCAACAACTGCGACAGTTTCTCCCGGTTTTATGGTAAAATCAACATTTTTAAGCGCGGGTGTCTTAGCGCCCGGATAAGTATAATTTAGATGGCGAGCCGCAATTTCGCCTTTGACTGGAGTTGCAAGTTCAACTGCATCGGGAGCATCCTTAATTTGCGGTTCCACAGTCAGAATTGATTCGATGCGATCGACACTCACTTCTCCCCGCTGGTAAGCAGTAATGGTGAAACCCAACAGCGCCGTCGGAAACACCAAACGCTCGACATAAATCAGCAACGCCACAAAATCGCCAATACTAATTTGACCATTAGCAATTGCCCCGCCACCAGCAGAAAGCAGCACCAACAAACTGATACTTGCCAAACCGCCCAGCAGCGGAAAAATAAAGTTTCTAGTTTTTGCTAATTCCAAATTTGCTGATAGCAACTGTGCGTTGGAATTGCGAAAAGCTCGGCGTTCGTTCTCTTCTTGAGCGTAGATTTTAATTACGGAAATCCCGCTCATATCCTCCTGAATCAAATCGCTCATCGCCGACAATTCCTCTTGCACGGCTAACTGTTGGATGCGAAGTTTGTCGCTAAATAACTGCACCAAAACCAGCATTAAAGGATAAACGGCGATCGCAAACAGTGTCAGCTTTACATTAATCCCCAGCATCACCGGTAAAGTCAAAGCATAGGCAAATGCCGTATTCGCCAAACTCAGCACCGCAAACCCCACCAAGCGCCGAATATTGTCCAAATCGGAAGTAGCGCGGTTAATTAAATCCCCTACCGTATTAGCGGCAAAATAAGACGGTTCTAATGTTAATAAATGGTTAAAAATTTGCTGTTTGAGGTCAAATTCTACTTGACGCCCCACGCCAAACAGCAGAATCCGCGACACCATCCGAATTACCCACATAATTGAGGCGAGAATCAGAATTAGTGCCACGAAGTTGAAAACTTCGTCAAATTTTGTCGCCACTTGGAGAGTGTCAACTGAATTCCGAATCAGCAGGGGAATGTAAACGCCCACAGCATTGACAATTAACAGCGAAAAAATGCCCCAGAATGTCGGTTTCCAGTGCGGGCGCATATAAGAGCCGAGTTTTTGCAGTCGAGAATAACGAGCCATTTGTTAGTGCGTAATTTGAGATTGATTGAGGAAAGAAAGAAGGTTCGGCAACGAGCAATGTACGGGATGTAACGGATGGATGCTGAAGGAAGAAGAAGTTTTCCCCAAGGTTTTCAGCAATCAAGAACGTCCTAATAGTCTTGGCGGTTGCTATAGAAGGTAGAAGTTTGAAAAAAAAGAATAGAAGCTCTATCGAAAGGTAGATGACCGAAAACAAAAGTTAAGGAATTTTTAATAAAAATTCTGCTTTGGGATAACGCGCCATCAAAATTAGGTTTTGGCCTCAACAAAAACCTGAGTATATCGATATGTAACAAACCACATTATATCTGTGGCGACACGAGATATGTGGGGACACGGCAATGCCCTGTCCTTAGCCACCCGGAACGATCGCCCAAATCCCAATCCGTCCCCCCAATCCCCCACACCGTCGGGGCGCGCTACAATCAAAAGTTGATCGACTTAGCACTCAGACTCAGAGAGTGCTAAATTTGCTAATGTAAGCGATTGGAGACAAACATGACCAAAATAGTTGCATTTAGCGACAAATCTCGGCGGGCACTAGAACGCGGCGTCAATCAACTCGCCGATGCTGTCCGCATCACCTTGGGCCCGAAAGGCCGGAACGTCCTATTGGAAAAGAAATACGGCGCTCCCCAAATCGTTAACGACGGTATCACCGTTGCTAGGGAGATCGAACTCGAAGACCCCCTGGAAAATGCAGGCGCTCGCTTAATTCAAGAAGTCGCCTCCAAAACTAAAGATATCGCAGGCGACGGCACAACAACCGCAACGGTTCTAGCTCAATCCCTCATTCGCGAAGGTTTGAAGAATGTCGCAGCAGGCGCAAACCCAGTCGCGCTGCGCCGGGGTATTGAAAAAACGATCGCCCACTTGGTACAGGAAATCGAGAAATTGGCGAAACCCGTCGAAGGCAGCGCCATTGCTCAAGTCGCCACTGTCTCCGCCGGTAACGACGAAGAAGTCGGCAGTATGATTGCCCAAGCAATGGAAAAAGTCACCAAAGACGGCGTAATTACTGTTGAAGAGTCGAAATCTCTGACAACGGAATTGGAAGTTGTCGAAGGGATGCAGTACGATCGCGGATATCTTTCTCCGTATTTCGTCACCAACACCGATCGCATGGAAGTTGAGTACGAAAACGCTCGCATCCTGATTACCGACAAAAAAATTAGCTCAATTCAAGAACTAATTCCAGTTCTCGAAAAAATCGCCCGCACCGGTCAACCGCTGCTAATTATCGCCGAAGATATTGAAGGCGAAGCTTTGGCAACTCTGGTAGTCAACAAAGCCCGCGGCGTATTGAACATCGCAGCAACGAAATCTCCTGGTTTTGGCGATCGACGCAAAGCTATGCTTCAAGATATCGCCGTGCTTACTGGCGGTCAACTGATTTCTGAAGAAGTCGGACTCAGCATCGATACCGCAACCCTAGAAATGCTCGGTACCGCCCGCAAAATTACGATCGACAAAGAAAACACGATCATTGTTGCTGGCGACGAACACAAAGCTGACGTGCTAAAACGGATCGAGCAAATCCGCAAACAGCTAGAAGCGACGGATTCCGACTACGACCAGGAAAAGCTAACCGAACGCATCGCCAAACTCGCCGGCGGCATCGCTGTAATTAAAGTCGGCGCAGCTACCGAAACCGAGCTCAAAGACCGTAAATTGCGTATTGAAGACGCTCTGAACGCTACGAAAGCTGCTGTGGAAGAAGGTATCGTTGCCGGAGGTGGCACGACCCTAATTCACCTGATTACAAAAATAGATGCGATCACAAATACTTTAGACGCCGAAGAACAAGTAGGCGCTGACTTAGTGAAGAAAGCTTTGGAAGCACCTTTGCGTCAAATCGCTGATAATGCCGGCGTTGAAGGTTCGATCGTCATCGAACGAGTGCGGGCGAGCGAGTTCAACGTTGGCTACAACGCTCTTACCGATGTGTACGAAGATATGATTGCCGCCGGGATTATTGACCCGGCTAAGGTGGTGCGATCGGCTTTGCAAAATGCCGGTTCCATCGCTGGTATGGTGCTGACCACTGAAGCTGTGATTGTCGAAAAACCCGAGAAGAAAAAAGCCGGCGGCGACATGGGCGACATGGGCGGCATGGGCGGCATGGGCGGCATGGGCGGCATGGGCGGCATGGGCGGCATGGGCGGCATGGGCGGCATGGGCATGATGTAGTCTTCAGCCATTAGTTTGTAGCCTGTAGAGTGCGCCATAAGCACCATGCGTGTAAACAAGCGCGTCTTATGTACTACCCGTCTACTGTTTGACGATTAAGGCAGCTTATCCCCCCGGCATCCCCTGATAGTCCGGGGGGATTTTTCATTCTCTTGTAGGGGCAATCCCCCCGTGGTTGCCCCGATATTTGAAACACCGATTCCCTTGTCCGTGGAGGGGGTAGGCACGGGGCACTACCCTACAAAAGCCTGATTTTCGTGAGAATGAAACCGCCCTGCTGATAGTCCGCAGGGCTGTTTCATTCTCTTGTAGGGGCGGCCCCCCGTGGCTGCCCCAATCCCAGCCAATGCCTAACAAATCGTAGATGGGTCGGGTCGGCCTTCTTGGCACGACAAGAGTCAAAAGGCTGGTTTTCGTGAGAATGAAACCGCCCTGCTTCTTAAGGGAGATGCAATGGGGATCGGCATTAAGCTATAAGCGATAGTTCTCAGGGATTTTAAGCTGAAGTTGCCACCTATGCAGTGCGCGCCCTCTCGGTCAACTAAAATCCTTCCCAGAAACCGCGTCTCCCCCTCTCCCTTTCTCCTTTAAGACGACGGAGTTACATTGTTGCTGTGCAAGTCTTGAGGAGATTGAAACAGAGTTTCGAGATAAACTCTCGCAGCTTGGCGATAACTGCGCGAAGCTTCAGGCGTACCGCTATCGGCATTCTGCAACAAAAACAGCGACAGGGCCGCGCAAAATACTCGGTCTAGGTCCCATTCGGGATGGGTTTCCAGGTAAGTTTTGAGAGAATCGTGCAGCGTTTCGGGAATTTCAGCAAAAATACTGACTGTTGGGTTCATCATTTTTTTTAGTCTCGCTAATAAATTGAAAACAGAACCCCCCTTCGGCCGGATACAGGTGCAGGCACAGCCGAAATCAGAGCTCTTTTTTTTAGGTCGGTCGCATCATTGTGCGCTATGAGGGGGTGGGTTTGTCAATGTTGCGAAATATTACAAAGTCCTTTAGATAAAAAAAAGGTTTACCAAATAATCAGCTTTTCAGGGAATTTTTTGTTACATATCTTTATGTGTTGGGGGGTTTATGAGGAATTAGGCAGCAAGTTAAGGAAATCCCCAATTCCGCAGCAAGATGCTACCGTGCCGTTAATTTCTGTGGAAAACTTTGTCGCATCTGTGGAAAACCTCAGACTTGCCTGTGGAAACGCTGTGGAATGTTTAGGGAAAAGTCAGGGAAAAAATAAGAATTGCAAAGGGCATGGGGCATGGGCATGGGGCATGGGGCATTGTTGACTGTTGACTGTTGATTAATGTTAAGGGCATGGGGCATGGGGCATGGGGCATGGGGAATTGTTGACTGTTGACTGTTGATTAAGGTTAAGGGCATGGGGCATGGGGCATGGGGCATTGTTGACTGTTGACTGTTGACTGTTGACTGTTGATTAATGTTAAGGGCATGGGGCATGGGGCATTGTTGACTGTTGACGGTTGACCATTACTCACAAGTTAAGCTAAAAGCACTATTGTCAATGAGTAATTTTACTCATCTTTTACCTGTTGACCCAATTAAAATATGACTCCATTTGTTCCTTTATTATTGAAAAAAAATTGTTCGGGACTTCTTTGAGTTCCAG